>JAYGEV010000164.1:0-7826 GCA_046582225.1 Pseudomonadales bacterium | reverse complement strand
ACCTGTTGGCCGTGCACTCAAGCTTCTGGGGCGCCAGGCAGCGCCGATGGGGTCTGCCTGGAGGCCGGATCGAAACCGGTGAATCGCCGCAGACGGCAATCCTTCGGGAACTCGAAGAGGAACTCGAGGTGCGCCTTAGCGACGTAATGGAAATCGGCGCGTTTCCATACAAACGGGCCCTGCATATGGTTTATGCCGCCCCGCTTTCGGGCGAAATCGACGACTACGACAGCAGGGAGCTGCTGGACATCGGCTGGTTTTCCGAACCCGACGTGGTTGCGCTGAAAGCCCGGGGCGAGTTGCACTCCAACTACGAACTCGAAGCGATCCGCGCCCTGATGCAGAAGCTTGCGCCCTGACGGGAGATGGAGCCTTGTGGGGCTCCATCCGAGCTTTTTCAGCTTTCGCCGGCACAACACGCGGTTTTAGTTTCCGCGAAGAAGGTCGGCGAGTCCTCCAGCACGCGGTACCACTCCCACATCAATCCCTGCGGGTCGTGACTGATCACTTTGTTCTGGCTGGCGTAACAGCACACTCCGGCAGAATCAGCAACGTGTTCGATCTGTGCAGCTTCGAGCCGGTCGGCTGCAGCCTGCACGTCGGTATCCGTGAAAACCTCGAAGCCCACGTGGTTCAGCCGGTCGGTTGCGCCGGGCGCTTCAAACAGCACGAGCTTCAAGCCCGGATCCTCGACCACGAAATTGGCATAGCCGGGCTCACGTTTGTGAACCTCAACCCCCAGAATACCGGAGTAGTAGTCCACCGCCTGGTCGATGTCTTCGACGTTCAGAGCAAGTTGCAGCCTCATTAAAGTATCTCCTTATGCATTTCGATTTGATTTCGACAATATTCGAAATATTATATGGACGCTAATAGCATTTCGTTATTTCTAGATATATAGAAATACGTATGCGGTAATAAGCAGGTCCCAGATATGCCCAGATATGCACAGGAGATCGCGATGAAATTACCCGATGCCGCGCATTGCCTGGAAAGCCTGGGCAACGACACCCGCCTCGGCGTTTACCGCGCGCTGGTACGTGCTGGGCCTGGCGGGTTGCCGGTAGGCCAGTTGCAGAGCCGCCTGGATATCCCGGGCTCGACCCTATCGCACCACATTGCACATCTCGTGAAGAATGAACTCGTTACCCAGAATCGCGAGGGCCGGGTCTTACGCTGCACCGCCAACTACAACAAGATGAATGCGCTGCTCGAATTTCTGTCCGAAGAGTGCTGCCGGGACTCTGAGGGCTGCGGATAGTGCCAAGAAAACTGGCGGCCGAGTTCCTGGGTACGATGCTGTTGCTCGCCACCGTGGTGGGTTCCGGAATCATGGGCGAGCAACTCGCGAATGGTAACATCGCCATCGCGCTGCTCGGCAACACGATTGCCACCGGCGCGATCCTCGTTGTACTCATTTTGATGTTCGCTCCGATTTCCGGCGCCCACTTCAACCCGGCGGTGACCATGGCATTTTTGCTGCGGGGAGAAATATCGCGGTCCTCGGCAGCGGCATACGTGGTTGTTCAGGTCGCCGCGGGGCTGGCAGGCGTGTGGCTGGCACACGCGATGTTCGAACTCGACATTGTGCAGACATCTGCAACCGCGCGAACCGGGAGCGGACAGTGGCTCGCCGAAGGGGTCGCTACGTTTGGGCTGGTAGCAACGATCCTCGCGGTTCTGAAATCCCGCCCCGAATTCGTCGCATTTGCGGTGGGTCTGTACATCACCGCCGGCTACTGGTTCACCGCATCCACCTCGTTTGCAAATCCGGCGGTAACGATTGCCCGGTCGTTCACCGATACCTTTTCCGGCATCCAGCCAGGCCACGCGCCTGGGTTCATCGCCGCCCAGCTGATTGGCGCGGCGCTGGCCACGTACCTGATCGGCTGGATGTTGCGCGAACCTTAGCTGTCAGTCGTCGCCGGTGGATTGCGCATGGACTCCATGAGTTTCCGAAAAATCGGCGGACGCGTTGGTTCTGGGGTAGTCCTCGTCCGGAACCGGACACTCAAGAAACTCGCACAGTGGCGCCCAGCCGGAGACAGCTTCGAATACCAGCAACCGATCGGCGGGCACGCTGTCGATGACCCGCTGATTGTGCGCAAGATAGACGCCGATCACGTGTTCCCTGTCGTCCATGCGGCCATCGAACACGCCATCCCAGATGACTTCAAATACCATTTTTACGCGCTCCCGAATCGCTGGGTCTTCGGAATCGCGACCCGCAGCGCTGAACGGGTAGATGGTGTTCATTACGCTCTTGTACCAGCCCTCGGGGTCGCGTCGGGAGAGGATGACCTTCGCCTGGGGAAAATGCTCGAGTTGCTCCTCCCAGAAGTTGCACGAAGGCCAGTCCACGGAAGCCTGGTAGCCGGCAAACAATTCATCCCAATCGACAGTATTGCCGCGAGCCAGGTCACGCCATGCCTCCATGTGACCTTCGTGCTGCCCCACCTCGAGCATGTGATAGCACTTGTCGAACCCGAGCTTTTCCAGAGCAGCCTTCAGCGACAGCGTGCCCGTTCGCCCGAACCCGGCTCCCACAATTTTGATCGTCATCCCACGCTCCATCCCCGAAAAGCGCCGCAGTTTACCATCGGCGCCAGCGAAACCGGCATACTGCGGCGTTCAACCCTGCACAAAACGGGAGCGTAGTGATGCTCAGCCTCGGTGTCGCGCTTTACAAAGATTTCGAACTGCTCGACGTCTATGGACCGCTGGAAATGTTCGGCTCGCTTGCTGAGGACATCCGGATCATCACCATCGCTGAAGCTGCCGGTCCGGTAGCGTCCACCCAGGGGCCCGAGACCGTCGCCAGCGAAAGCTTCGCGACGGCACCGAAACTCGACCTGCTGCTGGTGCCCGGCGGGATCGGCACCATTGGGGAACTGGGCAACCAGGCATACCTGGACTTTCTGTGCGAGCGCGCCCCGGACGCGCAGGTGGTGATGTCGGTGTGTTCGGGATCCGCGTTGCTCGCTAAGGCCGGTCTGCTCGACGGTAAACGCGCGACCTCTAACAAGATGTTCTTCAATCTGGCCACCAGTCAGAGCGACGCGGTGCAGTGGGTTGAATCGGCGCGATGGGTCTCGGACGGAAAAATGGTCACATCTTCAGGGGTGTCCGCAGGCATCGACATGGCGCTGGCCGTCATCGCGGACCTGTTCGGAATCGAGCGTGCCGAAGAGGTTGCGACCCTCACCGAGTACCAGTGGCACAAGGATGCGGATTCGGATCCGTTCGTGGCCTATCTCAATCAGGGAAATCCTGGTTGAGACCCCGCCGTCCCAGATCGTACCCGCGCCGGAAATCGGCCCAGTCCTGCCTGGTCAGGTAGCGGTTATGGCGTTCGAATCTGTCCAGGTCACGAGCGGCCCTTAAGCTTCGACGACCCTTCTCCAGATCGATCAGATAGATCCGGAACGCGGATTCAGGACATACCAGAATGTGCGTGCTATACAGGGCACCATGGGTCCACCTGGCCTTGTGCAGTTTGCCGATCTCGAGGCCAGCGCTGCCAAATATCTTCGCCCGCTGGGCCGGAAACCGCTCAACCGCGACGTCCAGGTTAAGCGCGTCTGGAATGAACGTAGTGATCAACTCCGCGCCGCGGCTAACCTCGCGATATTCCACCACCGCCGGCACATGAACTCCGGCCTGGCTGCAGCCGAGCAATGCACGCCGTTCGCGAGCAACCAACGGGGTCCGCCGTCCCCAATTCCATAGTGGGCGACAGGAGTAGTCGGTCTGTACCTTGCTGACGACTTCGGCGCCGCCGGCCGCCGGCCACGCGCCCCCCGGACCGCGTCGAACCGTGCTGGTGCCGGGACCGCGCACATTGGGTTCCTTCAACAACGACATCACCGGCACTCGATGAGGTACATGCGCCACATGGCAAGTCCGGGCCAGACATCGAAGTGGTCCACCACCGTGAAATCCGCTGAGGCGAAGTCGCTCTCGATCTGCTCGCGGGCAATGCAGACCCGCTTGCCATATCCCGGTTCAGGCGCGTGCAGCATTCGATTGCGGCGACGCCAGGCGCCGAGATTTCCGTCTACCCACAAACTGATTGCGGCGAAACGCCGGCTAACGCGTTTGATTTCGGCGAGAACCGCGAGACGGTCTTCGCTATGCGCCAGGTGGTGGAAAAAGCGCATGCAGGCAACAAAATCTACGCTGTCATCCGCAAGGTCGATGGCGAACAGCGAGGTGTTGATGAGTCGTTCCGGAAATCCCGGACCCAGAGCGTTTCGCCCGGCTACCTCCAGCATTCCTGCACTGTTGTCTCCGGCGATGAGTTGGTGGGCGCCGGAGGCGGCAACCGCGGGCCAGAAACGCCCGGTACCGCACGGAAGATCCAACACAACCTGAGGCGTTCCCGCTCTGCGCAACGCCCGGGCCAGCAGAGCGCTCTCGCGACGGGTGGTCAGCCTGGTGCGCGCATTCTTGTCATGGTGGGTCGCGTAGGCGTCTGCCCGATTCAGCGTGTAGTGATCTTTGTCCGCTGTTCTCAAGCGCCTAATCGCTGACGGTAATCGTGATCTCTTTTGAGGCAACCGGCGGGTCGTGGGGCGTGTGCAGATAATTTCCAAGGATCAGCTGCAGGCGGTGTGTGCCTGGAGCCAGCGTCAACTCCGTCTCGGTCTGCCCCCCGCCGAAGTGCCGAAGCTGGTCCGTTGCTGGAAGCGGCTGGTCGTTGGCCGGTTGCCCCTCGTGATCGATCAGCAGATGGTGGTGACCGGTATTGGCCGCATCAATTCCGGCGGGCGCGACGCCCATGCCTGCCAGTCCGAACTGGACGGTAAAGGTTGTGTCGACAATCGCCCCGTCCTGCGGGCTGATGAAATAAACCAGCGCTCCATCGGCTGAAGGTGAAGAGGGCATCGACGAACTCAGTTCTTCCGCGGCCAGCCAACCGGCAAATACCCAGCCAGCAATAACAACAACAAATTTCAATCGACGCATTCTGGTTCTCCTTACACTCCAGGTGCCTCCGGCACGAGACGGAACAACGCAATTACCCGATTCGCCCGACCGACATAGCGTTCGTAGCCTGGAAACACGGCTACGGCCCCTTTCCAGGCCTGTTCGCGTTCCGTACCGGCAAGTTCCCAGGCGCGAAACTGTCGGACCCGACCTTTGAGCGCGCAACTCACCCGGGGCTCGTGACGCAGATTATGACACCACGCGGGCTCATGAGGCTGCCACCATTTGAGCCAATGAGCAGCACATTCCCGCCATCAGGTACGTACAGCAACGGCACCTCTCGACGTGCTCCGGTCCTGGCGCCACGGCAGGTGAGCAACAGCATCGGAACGACAAAACTCAAGCGCAGGCGCCCGTTGCCCAGTCGAAGCAGTGGTCGGTCGACGATTGTTGCCAGATGCATGAAGAACAAACTGATCAGCTCAATCGAGAGCACCCGGGCAAATGCGCGCCAGATGACATTTGCGCTGCCACGAGGGGTCACGTCAGTCGATAAACGCGATGCGCCGTATCATGAAACAAAGCAGCCTTATCAGCCTCGGACCGATCGGCGACCATCTTCTTGAACGCGTTGTAGAGCACGTGATAGGAGCAGCTCTGCTTGTCGACCGGAAAGTTACTCTCGAACATGCAGCGTTCGGGGCCAAAACAGTCGATGGCGTGGTGGTGGTAGCGTCCGGTTGCAGCCACGATTTCATCCGAGGTGGCGGGCAGGTCGCGCTTATGAAATCCAAATCCGTTGATCGGCATTACCACACCCCCAAGCTTCGCGTACACGTTGGGGCATTCGGCGAGCGCGGCAACGTGCTCTTTCCAGGTCGCGAATATCTCCTCGTGCTGGCCTGCATAGGGGCCAACGCCGAGGGGCCCACCAAAGTGATTGAAGATGATCGTGGTGTCGGGAAAGGCTTGAGCCAGGTCCGTCAGTTGCGGGATCTGTGGATGATAAAGCCAGCCATCAAAGCTCAACGAACGCCTGCCGAGTTCGACGAAACCTTCGCGAAACTTCGCATCGAGCAACAGTCCCTCAAAGGGGTCGGTATGGGAGTTGCGGATATCACTGCTCGCATCCCAACCAGCGGCGTGCCGGATGCCGCGAAACCGGCTGCTCGCCGCAATGTGCGCATCGAGCACCTCGCCCACGGCCGCGCCGAGGCTGAGATCAGCGAGGCCGACAATGCCCAGGCAGGCACGGAACTCGCCGAAGCCGCCGCTGGCGGTCATCGCCGCAACGCCGTTGACGAACTCAGTTTCGCCGACGCACCGCATGGATTCGGGACCATCGGCGCGATACATGCTCGCGCATTCGACAAACACCGTAGAGGTCACGTTGTGGCCGCTGCCGGTATCGGCCATCAGTTCATCAAGCAGGTAGCGGCTGCCCGACCGGTCCCACAGATGATGGTGTGGATCGCAGATCGGACGCTCAGGCTCGACAATGTCTTCGACGACCTGGTTCAGCCACTGTTCGGTTTCCATCGACGCCCCTGTTTGCCCTACGGCTCAAATAGTTAGTAAATGACCACCGAGCGGATGCTCTCGCCGGCATGCATCAGATCAAACGCGGTATTGATCTCGTCCAGCGGCATCGTGTGTGTGATCAGGTCGTCAATGTTGATCTTGCCATCCATATACCAGTCGACAATCTTTGGCACATCGGTGCGACCCCTGGCGCCGCCGAAAGCAGTGCCGCGCCAGACCCGGCCCGTCACCAGTTGAAACGGTCGGGTGCTGATCTCCTGGCCCGCGCCCGCAACCCCGATGATTACGCTCTCGCCCCAGCCTTTGTGGCAACATTCAAGCGCCTGGCGCATCACCTCCACGTTGCCAATACATTCGAACGAGTAATCAACGCCGCCGTCTGTCAGATCGACGATGGCCGCCACCACGTCGTCGACATCGTTGGGATTGACGAAATCCGTCATGCCAAAGCGCTCGGCCAGTTCCCGTCGGCCCGGATTGAGGTCCACTCCGATGATCCGATCCGCACCCACCAGCCGCGCACCCTGAACCACATTCAACCCAATCCCGCCGAGACCGAAAACTGCGACGCTGGCGCCGGCTTCGACCTTCGCAGTGTTGATTACCGCACCGAGTCCGGTCGTCACCCCACAGCCGATGTAGCAGACCTTGTCGAACGGCGCATCTGGGCGGATCTTTGCCAGCGCGATTTCGGGCAGTACGGTGAAATTCGAAAACGTCGAAGTCCCCATATAGTGAAACAAGGGATCGCCGTTCATCGAAAATCTGCTCGTTCCATCGGGCATCAGGCCCTGGCCCTGCGTCTCGCGGATCGCTCCGCACAAATTGGTCTTGCCCGAGGTACAGAACTTGCACTCGCGACATTCCGGCGTGTACAACGGAATGACGTGATCACCGGCGGCGACTGAGGTTACCCCGGGCCCAACCTCCACGACAACGCCGGCACCTTCGTGCCCCATGATTGCTGGAAACAATCCCTCTGGATCTGCGCCAGACAAACTGAACGCATCGGTGTGACAGATTCCGGTCGCCTTGATCTCAACCAGCACTTCGCCGGCCCGGGGACCCTCAAGCTGTACGGTTTCAACGCTGAGCGGTGTTGCGGCGACTAGTGCAACCGCTGCGCGTGTGTCCATAGACGCCCCCAAATATTTGAATTTCAGGCTACCGGGTCACGACCGAAAAGCAAAGGCATCCCGACCCGGCGACCTCTGTTAGGCTTTGGATGTGCGATTCAAGCTCACAGTGCAGAACTGGCGCAGCTACATACCAATCCTGGGCGTGATCACGCACTACCGGCGCAGCGATTTTGGCCACGATCTGGCCGCCGGGCTGGTCGTCGGCGTGATCACTAT
>JAYGEV010000135.1:0-2905 GCA_046582225.1 Pseudomonadales bacterium | reverse complement strand
GGGAAAAATGGGGAAAACGTAGGCCTGGCCAGCGAGCTGTGTTGCTGTCGGATCGCCATACAGACTACCGATTGACTGCGTATTAAGCCCGGGTGAGTTCCATGTACCCGGCCGAGGGCTGGTACCCAACGAACGTCTTGCCCAGCTCTTCGTAGTGTCGATAAGAGATGAGGGCATGGTTTGCCGCCTGGTAGGCGTCACGCAACTGCCGCTCGAGCGGGCTATCCATTCGGCTTCCCGTGGTGGCTGCCGTGTTGTTGATCATGCCGACGATTTTCCGGCACGACTGCGCAGCATGTGCGCAGGCCAGCAGCGCAGGCCAGAAGTACTCCCATTCCGGCGCCAGCCGCCCTCCATCTTCCGGAAGCGGCCCGAGGTGTTCTTCAAGTCGGTCTTGGGTGTCCATGACGAAACATCGGACTGCCAGCAACGTCGCCTGAGCCTCACCAATTCGATATTGGACTTGAGACTGGTCCTTGAGCGTCGCACCGGAACCCCACGGCGTCTTCGCCTGGGCGAGTTCCATAAAAGAGTCGATGGCCCCGCGACAGACCCCGAGTGCCACCGCTGCTTTGTTATAGATCGCATGCGTCGGGTTTCGGTAGGTGGGGTTTTCCCAGATCTCGCACGGCGCCAACGACCGGAACGGGAGGAGGTGGTCGGGCGACACATAGTAGTCGGCCATGCGCACATCGTGGCTGCCGGAGCCGCGCATTCCAGCCGTGTCCCAGGTGTCAACGATGTCAAACTCGCCCCACGGAACCATGAAGGATGCCTGGGCGGGCTGGCCGGTGGTTTCGTCGACAGTCATCGCCCCCATGAGATAGTTCCAGGTCGCGTTGTGGCAGCCACTCGCAAATGAGCCCTGGTAGTTCAGCCGCCAGCCGTCGCCGTCCCTTTGAGCCTTGCGCCCAGGGTTGGGCCCGTTGGCGGGACCATGCCCGGAGCATACCAGCGCATCCCAGTCGTCGAAGATCTGGTCTGCGAAAGCCGGGTCCATGCGGCGGATAACCAGCGCGTTGATCTCCGAGGAGATCTGAGTACACCAGCCGACCGAGCCGTCGATGGCAGAAACGGCCTCAACGACTTCGATCTGCTCGCGGGCCCGAAGGTTTTCGCCACCAAGCTCGAGGGGCAACGCGTAACGGTACAGACCCTGATCCGCCATCGCCTTGGATGCCCAGGCCGGAAGATGGCGAAGTCGCTGAGCCTCGTCCCCCACTGCCACGAGCGTTTCCTTCATGGCCGAAATTCGATCCAGAATGGGCGTCTTCGAGATCTCGTTCCGACGTTCAATTATTTCTGGTCGAACCATTTCGGTTGTAACTCCCAGGCAAGAAAGGCGGCGCACAGCAAATCAGAATCGGGGGTTTTTGGCTAGCCTTGACATCCCATTGGATCAGTTCGCTGGGTGGCATTTTACGATTATTGAGCATGCTCGCGAAGCAAGATCACCGGGTTGTGGAGTCAGCCGGAATCGCGATGCTGACGCAGAGTGGGTCAAACACCCGTTCGCGCACCCAGGCAGAGCACTAGCGAACTTTGGACAACGCTTCGGCTATGTCTTCAACTATCCCAGGCGGTTCTGTGTTGGGAAAAGTCACAATTCCCATGTGGATACCTACCTCAGCGTATTCTTCTGCCTGTTGCACGGTCGCGGCAATATCACCTTCATATCGGAGAATTGTTGAAATCATGATTTCCTCCGGGTTTCTCCCAATGTCACTGCAGGCCTGGAGAAACACTTTGTGGCGCATTTGGAAATCAGCCTGTGACATGGTTGGAGATCCATAATTCCAATGATGGGCATGCTTTGCGGCGGCCGGGATAAGTCGGCGTAGACCAGAACCTCCAACGCAGATGGGCAACGGGTTTTGGGGTCCCTTGGGGTTGCTCATTGCGTCTTTCAAGGTGAACCAATTCCCGGCGTAGTTGGAACGGTCCTGGGTGAGGAGAAGGCTGATGACGTCGAGCCCTTCCTCAAAGCGGTCAAATCGTTCAGCCATTGTTCCGAGTTCAATCCCGTACGCCTCGCATTCTTCTTCGTTCCATCCTGCGCCGATACCAAGTTCCAGGCGGCCACCCGATGTGATATCCAATGTGGATGCCATGTTGGCAAGCAGGGTTGGATGGCGGTAGACCATCCCGGTAACCAGTACGCCGCCTCGAATGCGACGGGTTTCCTGAAGCAGCGCGGTGAGCGTTATCCAGCCTTCGAGACAGTCCTGGGTTGAATCCCCGAATATTGGATAAAAGTGGTCAAAGGTCCACCCAGATTCATACAGTTCAATATTGTCCGCACGTTTCCAGACTTCCAACAGCCAATCCCACGTGCAGCGTTGTGGCGCGGTGCTAATTGCGAATCTCACGTTCCCCTCCTCCCGACGGCCTGCGTTTATTCTCCAACCAGCTGGCGTGCTGGTCAATTCTGGCTGGCGTTTTTATTGGCCGATTTCGGGCATGTGCCGCCAACGCCAAGAGCGTCTGATTAATCCGCTTTCGCGGATACAGCAGACACCCACAGCCGGGGTCGTGCATAGCGAGCTCATCGAGGGCTTTTCAATCGACGAGCTGCGAGCCTAGATGGACGTGAATTTCTTTGGCATCGCCCGGGGCGCTGAGATGGATTCAGATCGACTAAATCGCTGGATGACGCTGGGCTCCAACATTGGTGTGAAGCGCCACCCGCAAGATTTATCCGGCGTCTGAACCACGCGGCGCCCTAGTTCAATCCCTTCTTCTGGGACTCAGTCACCCAGCGCTCGGAGTCCGAACTGAGCTCTGGGCCCTTTTGATCCTCGGGCAGCTTCCCCATAGCGTGAAGACCCACCTTGGTTCCATCCCATTCGATCCACTTCTCAGGAATCACCTGAACGATGACGCGCAGCAGATCGGAAGAGCGTCG
>JAYGEV010000123.1:0-8548 GCA_046582225.1 Pseudomonadales bacterium | reverse complement strand
CGAAGCCGAGCTTGCTTTCGATAATCTGCTGGTGGAGCCGTGGCAACTCGTCGGTGAACTCGACCGTGGATTTGCGGTCGCGCTGTACGGGGTATCCCTGGGGCGGATCTATAACTCCGCACCGTCGGTTGGCTATGGTCGCTGGGCGCTGGAAAAAGCCATCGACTATGCGCAGGCTCGAGAAGCGTTTGGTACTCCAATCGCCAGCTATCAGGGAGTGATGTTTCCGCTGGCCGAGTCCGCCAGCGAGCTGCATGCCGCCCACCTGATGGGCTTGAATGCCGCGCAGCTGCTTGACCAGGGACAGCGCGCGATCAAGGAGTTGAGCATGACCAAGGCTTATTCCGTACAGGTGGGTGTCAAAGCCCTGGATCGCGCAATACAGGTTCACGGCGCGATGGGCTTTACCAACGAGCTGGGCTTGACTGAAGCCTGGCACAGCTTACGGGTGGTCAATGTCGCCGATGGCACCAACGAAATCCTGTATCGCACAATCAGCCAGCGTTTGCTCAAGGGAGACCTCGATATCTGATTGATTTTTCAGGAATTAATTGCAGGTTTCCGCAGATGTGACCAATCGCGCTGCGTGAGGTAAGATTTTGAAAGCGTTTCGTCCTGGGGGGACGGCTGTATGGCGTATAGCACTGCGGATATCCGTAACGTCTGTTTACTTGGCCCTGGTCACGCGGGTAAGACACAGTTGGCTGAAGCGCTGCTCTACGCGGGCGGCGCGATCTCAAGCTTCGGATCGGTAGACGAAGGCACCACGGTTTCCGACTTCAGCGCCAGCGAACGGCAGATCGGCCACTCGCTTTATCCTTCCATGTGTCACCTCGACCACTCCGGAATCCACGTCAATCTGATCGATACGCCCGGCTATCGCGACTTTTTCGGCCGCGCGCTGTCGGTACTGCCGGCTGTTGAAACCGCGGTAGTGGTGATCAATGCTGAAAATGGCGTTGAGGAGATGGCCCGCCGGGCAATGCAGGCGGCCCAGACGAACGGTCTGTGCCGCATGATCGTCGTCAACAAGATCGATGGGGAAAATCTAGATCTTGCCGGTCTAACAGCCGGGATCCAGGATGCGTTTGGATCGATTTGCCTGCCCATCAACCTGCCGGCCGCCCATGGCGATGGGGTGGTTGATTGCTTTTTTCAGGCCAGTGGAGACGAAACCGCATTCAGTTCGGTAGAGGCATCACATACTCAGATCATCGATCAGGTGGTGGAGGTCGACGAGGATCTGATGGAACTGTACCTGGAGCAGGGTGAGGACCTTGAGCCCGAACAGCTTCACGCGCCGTTTGAGAAGGCGCTGCGCGAGGGTCATCTGGTCCCGATTTGCTTTGCTTCCGCAAAATCAGGCGTGGGAGTTTCCGAACTGCTCGACGTGTTCGAGCGGTTGATGCCCAACCCGACGGAAGGCAACCCGCCGACGTTCTATAAAGGCGAGGGTGCGGCCGCCGAGGAAGTCCAGGTCGAGCCGAATCCTGAGCTTCACGTCGTTGGCCATGTTGTCATGGTGGACATCGATCCGTTCAAAGGTCGGCTCGGGATCTTCCGGATTCATCAGGGAACGTTGCGCTCGGGGATGCAGCTGTACGTGGGAGATGCGCGCAAGCCGATTAAGGTCACTCAACTGTTGAAGATTAATGGCCACACCCACACCAAAGTGGCGATGGGATTGCCGGGCGACATCTGCGCTATTCCCCGGGTCGAAGAGGTGCACTACGATGCCGTGCTGCACGACTCGCACGAAGAAGACCACTTTCATCTCAAAAGCATACAGTTGCCGCGGCCGATGTACGGGCTTGCCATCAAACCCGGCAACGATGCCGATGTGCAAAAGACCTCCGACGGACTGCACACGCTGGAGGCTGAAGATCCGTCGCTCGAAGTTGAGCACGTTGCGTCGTTGAACGAGATTGTGATCCGTGGCCTGGGTGAACTTCACCTTCGCACGGTGCTCGAAGAGATCTCGGAACGCTATGAGTTGGACCTTGAAACGACCTTACCGTCCATCGCGTACCGCGAGACGATTACCAAACCGGCGGAGGGCCACAGCCGGCACAAGAAACAGACCGGTGGCGCGGGTCAATTCGGCGAGGTATTTCTGCGCATCGAACCGCTCCCGGCGGGTACCGGATTCGAGTTTGTTAACAAAGTCGTCGGAGGGTCGATCCCGTCGCAATTCATTCCGGCTGTAGAGATCGGCGTTCGTAAAGTATTGGATCAGGGCGCCATATCCGGTCATCCTCTGCAGGATGTCAAAGTGACTGTCTACGATGGTAAGTATCACCCCGTGGATTCAAAAGAAATCGCCTTTGTGCAGGCCGGTAAGAAAGCGTTTCTCGACGCGGTCGCGCAAGCTACGCCCATCGTGATGGAACCCATCGTGGAAGTCTCGATCACCGTTCCCGAGGACTGTGTCGGCGGTGTTACCGGCGATCTTGCTTCCATGCGTGGGTCGGTGCAGGGAACTTCGGTGTTGGACGAACATCGAATGGAAGTGTCCGGCCAGGCGCCTCTGAAAGACCTGCAGGCTTATCACTCGCGGCTGGAGTCGCTGACCGGCGGTGAAGGGAGCTTTGCGATGGAGTTCAGCCACTACGCTCCGGTGACCTCGCAGCTGTCCCGGCAGCTGGTAAGCGAGTTTCGAGGCACCGCCGAGGACTGAGTTTCGGAGGAAACTATGGATAATGAACCCTACATCCTGATCACTGCTGACACCCATGCCGGTGGCAGCCACGCGCAGTATCGCGAATATCTCGATCCCGAATATCGTGCAGCCTTCGATGAGTGGCGCGGTGGCTACCAGAATCCGTCAGAGGAGCACTACTCCGGAAAAAGTGGTGCGAGGAAGAAGCGCAACTGGGATTTTGAGATTCGCAGCAACGACCAGAACAGCCAGGGCGTGGTGGGGGAGGTCGTATTTCCGAATACGGTGCCGCCATTTTTCGCCAAGAGCGTCGTTACCGCGCAGCCCCCGAGACCCGAGGAATACGAGCGCTGCCTGGCAGGTATTCGTGCGCACAACCGCTGGCTGAGCGACTTTTGTGCGGAGGATCCTCTGCGCCGTGCCGGTATCGGACTGATTCTGCCGAACGATCTCGACGAAGCGGTAAAAGACATCGAATTTATTGCCGAGGCGGGCCTGCGCGGTGGCGTGCTGCTGCCACTGATCCCTCCAGACTGTCCATGGCTGACCCCGTTGTACGGCTCGGAATGGGACAAGGTTTTTGCTGCGATTCAGGACTGCGATCTGGTGATCAATCAGCATTCGGGGCAGGGTTCCCCCGACTACGGAGATGGGCCGGTGGCAGAAGCGCTGTGGATCGCGGAAGTCACGTTTTACTGCCAGGCCGGTTTTCGGCACCTGCTGATGAGTGGCGTTTACGAGCGCTTCCCGCGGTTGAAGTACATCCTCACAGAATCGGGCTGTTCGTGGGTACCGTCGATGCTGGCGAATCTCGATCGCATCCACATGGGTATTAAGCACGGCGCCATTGGCGAGATGAACTATCAGGACATGCAGTGGGTGCTGAACGATCTGCCAAGCGAATACGCGCAACGCAACTGCTGGTACGGGGCGAGTTTTCCGAGCAAGGCGGATCTGGATGGCATCGGACAGATCGGTGCGGACAAGGTCTTGTGGGGAAATGACTATCCACACTACGAGGGTACGTTTCCGTACAACCTCGAGTCGCTGCGATTGACGTTTGCTGATGTTCCCGAACGCGAACGGCGCATGTTGTTCGGGGAGAACGCAGCAGCGCTGTACAACTTTGATCTCGACGCGTTGAGACCCCTTGCACAACGCTACGGGCCGACGCGGGAACAGGTAAACGCACCGCTTTCGCGCGACGAAATTCCCAAAGACGCCACCTGCTATCTTTTTCAAAGCGCCCGCTACGCTTAAGGCCTGTACCGGCTCAGCATGTCCATGCCAGGCAACATAGGGATCGTCGACACCATGATCGGCTTTCCGGCCGACGACTTCGATCAGTACGACTTCATTCGAAAGCAGCTCAAAGATGGATCTGCCGGGTTCGATTTCCCGGTTGAGTACATGTTCAAGAACGTCCCCAAGGAACGGTACGGTGCGAAAGATCCCGTATCCGTCACGCTTCACGAGATGGACAGATTTGGTGTTGAGGTCGGACTGATTGGCGTCGGCGGTGCGGTAAACCGAAGTGCGCTCACGGATCATCCAGACCGGTTTGTCGGCCAGGGCTCCGTGGATCCTAACAAAGGAATGGACGGAATCCGCGACATGGTGAGGCAGCATGAAGAGTTCGGAGTGAGGTCCTTTGCCGCGTTCAATGCCGGTTTTAATCCCCAGGTGGGAATCGACGAAGCCCTGATGTATCCGATCTACGCGAAGTGCGTGGAGCTGGATGTGCCGATATTTTCCTGCGCGGGGGTGCCGGGGCCACGATTTCCGATGTGGCCTCAGGAGGTCTCCCGCATCGACAAAGTGATGTACGACTTCCCTGATCTCGTTTTCGTAACCCGCCATGGCTGCGAGCCGTGGCAGGATCTGGCGGTGAAGCTGATGCTGAAGTGGCCGAACCTGTACTACTCCACGTCAGCCTTTGCGCCAAAGTACTATCCCCAGGCGATTGTGGATTACGCGAACACCCGCGGTGCCGACAGGATTATCTATGCGGGCTATTTTCCCATGGGCCTGTCGCTGGAACGGATCATGGACGATATGCCCACGGTGCCATTCAAAGATCACGTATGGCAGGGGTTTTTGCGAGGCAATGCGAGACGAATATTGAAACTGGATAAGGGGGACGAGAAATGAGCGATCCAAACACCGGTCTGCAGCTGCAATCTACGGTGAAGGGCGACGGCACCCTGGAGATTTCGCTGGCCGAGGTGGAGACCCCCGAACCCAAGCCGAACGAGGTCGTGGTTCGCGTCGAGGCTGCGCCGATCAATCCCTCGGACCTGGGCTTGCTGTTCGGGCTGGCCGATATGAGTACCGCGGAGGTTTCGGGGACGGCTGAGCGGCCGGTGGTGCATGCCCGAGTCCCCACGGGGCTGATGAAGAACCTCGCGGGTCGAATCGATGAGTCGATGCCGGTAGGCAATGAGGGCGCCGGCGTGGTTGTGGGCGCTGGCACCTCGGATGAAGCGCAGGCGTTGCTGGGCAAGACCGTCGCGGTCCTCGGCGGCGCAATGTATTCCCAGTATCGTACGCTCGATGTTGGTCAATGCCTGCTGCTGCATGAAGGCACGACCGCGGCCGAAGGCGCATCGTGTTTCGTCAACCCGCTGACGGCGCTCGGTATGGTCGAAACCATGCGCATGGAAGGTTATACCGCCCTTGTGCATACCGCCGCGGCGTCCAACCTGGGGCAGATGCTGCAGAAAATCTGCGTTTCCGAAGGAGTCGACCTGGTCAACATCGTTCGTAAGCCCGAACAGGCTGAACTGCTGAAAGGTATCGGCGCAAAATACGTGTGCAACTCCACCTCACCAACGTTCATGGATGATCTGATCGAAGCGCTCGTGGCCACCGGCGCGACGCTGGCGTTTGATGCCACCGGCGGCGGCAGGCTGGCCGGACAGATTCTGACCGGTATGGAAGTGGCGGCGAACAAGGCGTCCGGGGAATACAGCCGCTATGGGTCGACGACCCACAAACAGGTGTACATCTATGGTGGGCTCGACACCGGGCCAACCGAATTCAACCGTGCATTTGGCCTGTACTGGGGAATTGGTGGCTGGCTGCTCACGCCGTTCATGCAGAAGATCGGGGCGGATGCCACCCAGAAGTTGAAGGAGCGGGTGGCGGCAGAGGTGAAGACCACGTTTGCAAGCCACTATACCCAGGAAGTTTCTCTCGCCGGCGCGCTGCAGCTTGATGCAATTACGGCGTACGAGAAGAAATCTACCGGGGAGAAGTATCTGGTTACGCCGAACGCGGGCCTGGCCTAGGCTGTCAGTCCGCCGTGAACGCGAGCAGAACGTTGCCCGCCATGCGGTCGCCGAACAGATAGCCCGAGTTCACCAGCACGTGGCCTGCTACGACCAGCGGACCATCTGATTCGATGGATCCGCCGTGCGCGCGTTCACCGGACACGGTGTCGAAACTGCGGTTGGTGTCGTAGTCCCAAAGAACCTCGCCGCCAGCCGCATCGTAGGCGCGCAGGTGTCCGTCGAAACCACCGGCAAACACCACCTCCGGCGTGGCCGTGACCGCCGCCGAGAGCCCCGGGTCGCAGGCCGGTTTGTCGGCTTCGGCGCAGACGTCGGGCGCTGCTGCAAACCACAGCGTTTCCCCGGAAGCGGGGTCCAGCGCGAATAGGCCCGGCTTGCGTTCGCCGGTGAAGCGCCCGCTGAATATGGTGTCTGCGTTAGGGGCGAATACCGCATCGGCGTTTGCGGCCATACCCCAGTGAATGCCACCGGCAAACCCGCCACGTCCGATCTTGTTGTGCCACAACAGTTTGCCGCCGTTGTTGGGGTCCAGGCCGTACACCGATCCTGACTTCTGCCCCACGATGATTACATCGCGACCGTCTGACAAGGTGGTCAACATGGGTGGCGCGCCGACGTCCAGATCGGGACCGTCTTCGACCGGGCAGTTGGTTCCGCCGCCAATGAAGCAGGCCATGTTCCAGGCGTCGCCCGCGGTGGCTTGAAATGTCCATACCACTTCGCCGGTTTCCAGATCCATGGCCAACACGGAATCGCTGGTATCGGCGGCGGGAGACGTATAGGCCTCGCCCGTGCCTACATACAGCAGGCCGCGCTGAACGTCGATGGTTGGGCTGTTCCAGATGGGTGCGCCGGCGGGATGGAATCGCTGGGCGCCTTCGCTGTTCAACTCACCGGTGGGCGCTGGGGCTTCGGGGATCGAATAGGTCGTCCATTCGATGGCGCCGGTGTGAACGTCCATTGCCACGACCGCGCCCCGAAACGTACAGCACGGGTACGACGGATCTGCGGCACTTGCCCACTCACTGGAGGACAATGGTACGTAAAGCCGCTCGTTATAGAGCCTGGGCGAGCCGGTCAACGTGACCGCTGGGTGGTCTCCCGCCTGGGTCTGCCAGACCAGAGATCCGTCGGTCGCATCGATGGCGTACACCATGCCCCTGATGTCGCCGAAGAACGCTGTTGCATTGTCGCCGTCGGTGGCCCTCCTTACGGTGATGGCGCTGCGCACTTCGGCGGCCGCCTTGAAGCTCCAGCGCATGCAGCCGCTGTCCAGATCCAGGGCGTAGACAGTTCCATCCTGGCTGCCGACCATGATAGAACCTGCATGATAGCTCGGCTGGCTGCGGGCACGGGTCGCGCCGGGGTATGCAAACGCCCACTTGAGGTGCAGATTTTTTGCGTCCGCTTTTGAGAGTCCGGCTGTTGCCTGATCGATGAAGCGCGTTCCCTCCAGCGTCAGGCCCCAACCTTGAAGGGTTGGCCAGTCTTGGAGGGAGGTTTGCGTCGTTGTGCCCGCGATGGTTTCATTGCCAACGCATTGTGCCGGAGCAACGCTCGGGCGCGCGCTGCCGCCGAGGTAGTCGGCCAGTTGCTGGCGTGCGTCATCGCTGAGATCGTCGGCATGTTCGCGCATCAGACCGCTGGTGATCGCGGAATAGATGGCATCGCGGCCCATCATCTGGAAGGTGACCAGGTGCGGCGCCTTGGGAAAGCCGCCCGCATGGCAGTGGGCGCAGCGCGTGGCGTAAGTTTCCTCGGGACTCGTCTCAATGCCCTTTTCTGGACCCACAGCTGAAGAAATCATGGACTGCTCCGGCTCAGGCTGACAGGCCGCCATCAGCGCCATCAACAACCACCCGCTGCAGGCTGCCCGGAGCGGGCGGTTCATCCGCCCGTGTTCCGGTCTTTGACCAGCGACTTGGGATCCACACGCTCCGCTCTGAGCAGATCGCTGTGCTTACCCAGTGCCGAATCCTCTTCGAGCTTGTCGAGCATCTCGTCGCCACCCATGTCCTTGAACACCTCCCGGGCGATCGCGTCAACACGAAAGTCATCGGGGAGTGCCGGCGCGTTGTCAACGCGGCGCTCCATTGCGGCATCCAGCAATGGCGCGAGACGATCGAGCTTGGTTTGCCGTTGCTTTTCGTCACGTTCCTGGAACTCAGGCATCACCTCTTTGCCGAACAGTTCCAGAGCTTCCATGATGTGTTCGTGTCGGTTGTTGCCGGCCTGCAGAATGAAGATGAGCTGATCGACTCCGGCGTCCTCGTAGCGGCGCAGGTAGTCTCTGAGCTGGTCGGGTGTTCCGACGCATCCGCGCAGGCCGGTAGTCTTGCCTTCAGCGAATTTTGCGCCGAGCTTCATTCGCTCTGCGATGGCCGCTTCCGGGTCGTAGCCGCGCTGTGCACGCTTTTCCCGGAAGTCGCGCCACAGGTTGTTGCTGCCGGGTTTGTAGTCGCCAAACGCGATGTAGTAGGCCAGCGAGTAGCCGAAAAAATTACCACCCTCCAATCCGCGCCTGATTGCCTCGGTTTCGTCGTTGTGGACCATCATCGGAGAAACGCAGGCGACCTGTGGATCGATGCGCTTACCA
>JAYGEV010000015.1:0-3340 GCA_046582225.1 Pseudomonadales bacterium | reverse complement strand
CACCTATGAGTCGGGCGAACATACCGGCGCAATGCCCGGCCGGTTGTTGAGGGGAAGTCAGCCACCGCAGCATAAGGAGCGCGCATCATGAAACTCGCTATCGGCACCGGCATTGGCGGCAATCGGCAACCCAATATCGAGTTCATACAGCGCGCCGAGCAGCTTGGCTACGACTCTGTCTGGACCGGTGAAACCTGGGGTACCGATGCGCTGTCGCCGCTGGCCTTCATCGCCGCTCTGACGCGCACGATCAAACTGGGTACAAGCATCGTCCACATCGATGGCCGCACCCCGGCGATGACGGCCATGACCGCACAAACCATCGACGCCATGGCAGGCGGCAGACGCGTCCTGCTTGGGATCGGAACCTCCGGGCCCCAGGTCGTCGAAGGCTGGCACGGACGACCGTGGGGCAAACCCAACTACCGGTTGCGCGACAACGTCGCGATCATGCGAAAGATCTGGCGCGGCGAGTACGTTGAACACGACGGCAGAGAAATCCAACTGCCCTATACCGGCTCCGACAGCATTGGGCTGGGCAAGGCGCTGAGAAATGCGATGAAAGACGTCGCGGAGATTCCGATTCTTATCGGCGCCGAGACGGATCTGAATGTTCGCATGACCGGCGAGATTGGCGACGGATTGCTCACGCTGCATACCGTGCCAAAGCAGGTATCCGACGTGCGCGAACTGCTGAGTCAAGGCGTTGCTAAACGCAGCGATGGTAAATCCCTGGAGGATCTGGAGATCATCAGTGGCGTCAGTATCGCGGTGACCGATGACGTCAAAGCCACCATCGACGCTGCAAAGAAAGGAATCGCGCTCTATGCGGGTGGATTCGGCACGCGCGACATCAACTTTCACAAAGACGCATTTGCCAAGCGCGGCTACCAGGCCGAGGCAGACCGGATTCAGGAGCTGTTCCTCGCCGGCCGCCGCGACGAAGCCACCCAGGCCGTACCCGACGAATACGTTGATGAAGAAATGTTGATCGGGCCACCGGAACGAATCAAACAACGCTTCGCCAGCTGGCGCGATTCCGGCTTCACGACCCTGAGGATCAACACCAATCGCGACGACGTTCTGGAACTCATCGCCGAGGTGAACGCGAGGTGAAGACGTGACGGATGCCGGGCCACGCCGGTCTGCGCCGGTGAATGGCGAGATTTCCTCGTGGCTTCATCAGCGTGCTCTACTTCTTTGCGCTGTTGTTCGGGTTCATCGGTGCCGCGGTGGTCGCGCAGTGGATGGCCTCAACTTATGGGGCCCTACCGAGCGCTAGCCAGATTGCGAATCGAAATTGGGAGGTAAGGGGTGAGTGCCCAGATCAAACGTTTGCTCGACCGCTCAAAGGCGGAGTATGTGACGTGCGCTTTCGTTGATTTGAACGGCAACCTTCGAGGGCATTTTGTCAGTCGCGAACAGTTCGAGGCAAGCCTGGGTTCCGGTTTGGGCCTGCTCCCAGAGGCTGTGGTGCTCGGTGTCAACGACGAGATTTTCATCCCCGAAGGATATCTCTCTTTCGACATGCCTTTCGCCGATGACAAAGCAACGGTTGCAGGCGGCGATCCGCGGCACCTGCCCGAATACCCGCCCGACAAAGATCTCTTTTTCTTTCTCGATTTTCCCCAAGGCGGCTCGGGGAACCTGTGGGCACCCCGGCAGATCTATGCACGTGCTGAAGCACGCTTGAGCGCCCTGGGGTTGACGCCAATCGTAGGCTGCGAGTACGAGTTTCGCGTGTACGCGGAGACCCATGCGACAGCTTTGGCGAAGGGCTTCAAGAATCTGGACATGGCCGCGTCTCGGTCCGGCTACATGAACGTTGCTCGACAGTCCGCCAGTGTGGAGTTTCTTTCCGGGCTCCTGGATATGTGCAAGACCCTGGGAATCGGGGTAGCAAGCATGCACTGGGAGCATGGCGTGGGAATGCTCGAGGTCGCTCTCGCCCACCAGAAAGGTATACGCGCGCCTGACAATGCCGTGCTGTTCAAGGAGTTCAGTAAAGTCTATGCGGATCGACGCGACCACATCGCATCATTCATGGCCAAGCCGGTGCTGCACGAAGATGGTTCATCGAACCATGTTCATCTATCGCTCGTCACCGCAAATGGCCGCAACGCGTTTTACGACGCCAGGGACCCGAACGGCATGAGCAAGACTCAGCGACACTTCATCGGCGGCATTCAAAAACTGCTGCCGGAGTTCATGCTGATGATTGCACCCAATTCCAATTCATGGCGGCGTTTCGTGGCTGACGCCTTCGCACCCCTCGCCGCGACATGGGGCGTGGAGAATCGAACCACTTCGGTACGGGTGATCCCGGGTGGGCGCAGGAGCCAACGGCTGGAGTTTCGAGCCGCCGGCGCAGACACCAACGCGTATCTCGTGCAGGCCTGCCTTCTCGGGATGAGCGCCTGGGGCATCGAACGACAGCTGGAGCCGCGCAGGCCGATACAGCGAAGCGCCTACGCGCACCGGTCTCGACTTCCGAAATCGATAAAATTTCCCACCGGCATACGGCAGGCCATCGCCGCATTCCGGAGTTCGAAAGCCGCTCGCGAACTCTTTGGCAGTGACTTTGTTGAGATCTTCGCCGGCACGCGTCAGGCACAACTTGACGCGCTCGCGGATATGCGCGGGCGGACATCCCACACGGCAGAACTTAAGACATTTCTCTCGGGAATATAGATCAGATGAAAGCGTGGCAGATGCAAAAGCTTGGGGATCCCTGGGATCAACTTAAAGTAGCAGACATCGAACCACCAACGCTGACCTCGGGCACGCTACGCGTTCGAGTCCACGCCACCGATCTCAACTTTGCCGACATTCTCCAGTGTCAGGGTCGGTATCAGGTACAGCTTGCACTGCCATTCACCCCAGGCATGAATGCTGCGGGTACGGTCACCGAAGTCGGGCAAGGTTCACACTACCAGGTCGGCCAACGCGTGGTTGGACCGACGGTTGGCGTTCACGGCGGCTATGCGGAAGAATCGATCATCGCTGGCGACCAGGTCACCGTGCTCCCGGAAGGTGTCGATTTTGTTACCGCGTCGGCGATGCATACCATCTATGGAACCGCCTGGTTTGGTCTGCACCTGCGCGGCCACCTGCAACCCGGAGAGACGGTGCTGGTGCTGGCAGCGGCTGGCGGCGTGGGAAGCGCGGCCGTCGACCTGGCCAAGCTGCACGGCTGTTGGGTCATTGCCGCAGCTGGCGGTGATGCAAAAGTTGCCGCCTGTCGCGAACTCGGCGCAGACGAAGTAATCGACTACAGCGTCGAGGATCTTTATGACAGGGTCATGTCGCTGACCGACGGTCGCGGCGTCGACGTAGTTTA
>JAYGEV010000572.1:0-5593 GCA_046582225.1 Pseudomonadales bacterium | reverse complement strand
ACGGTAGGTACGCGCGGCCTGCGAGTGACATAAGTCCTGATAGAAATTACTACCCTCGGCGGCGTAGAACTGACAGGCCGACGGTGTCGGGTGGTTTACACTCCATTCGAAACCTCGTTGGGCCAAATCGAGAGTTGCAGTGTCGAGAACCCGCGGTAGATGAATTACGCCGTCGCGTCGGTAGCTGGCAATTGTGTCAGATGGAATAAGCATGGGCTTCCATTGACCTGGTCGATTTCGTCACCTTGCGTTCCTGGTTAGTTTGTCAGCAATGATGTCGAAGGCATAGTCTCCTTTGAGACACCGTAACAGTGCCCGATGACTGTAGAATTCTATCGACTTCTCGGGATGTGATCTGAATACTCAATTGCTATGCAACGCATAGAAAGTATTTCAGACATCACGCTACTGCCTTCTGATGTTGACGGCGTCGCTTGGCCAACATTGCCTGCAGCTTCGATTAGCGCACCGTGTTTTAAGGAGAAAGGCGGTACACGGGAAGCGTGTAACCGTTAACCGTGTCGTGCCAAACCAAATAACAAGGTGCGCCAACGGAAATCTCATCTAATGGCGTCTCAACGATATTAGTGATCAGTCGAACACCAGCCGCTTCTGGTAGTTCGATGATGGCCGGAACATAGGGTACTGAATCTTCCATATCGGGAAGAATGGAGCGGGTCACCAGGGTGAAGCTATAGACAACGCCATTGTCGCTAATCGCCACCCACTGGATGGCTTGCGACTGGCAGTCGGGGCAGAAAGGCGTGGGTGGCATGCGAAATTTACCGCAGTCGCCGCACCTCGGAATAGCCAGTTCATGGCGCGCGGTGGCCTCCCAGAATGGAGCGGTCCACGCGTTGGTGTCGATGGTTTCCACCAGCAGCGGCGGGTATTTGGCGACGGTATGGGTCATCGCTACTTCCTCACCAACAAAGCGCTGATGGGCAGGTTGGAGGGCCCACCGGTTGCCAGCGCGATCGCAGCACCGGGCACCTGGTTCACGGCAGTGCCACGCACCTGCTCGACTGCTTCGCGCACGTGGGTCATCCCCCAGACGTAACCAGCCGAGAGCTGACCGCCATCAGTATTGATGGGTAACGAGCCTTGCATGCAGATATTGCCATCGGCCACGAACGGGCCACCTTCGCCGCGCGAGCAGAAACCATAGTCCTCCAGCTGCATGATCACCTGCGAGGTGAAATGGTCGTAAAACTGCGCGCAGTCGACATCGTGTGGCGCAACACCGGCGGTGTCAAAGAGATCGCGAGCGACCGATTGGTGGCCGGATGAGGCAAAATAATCGTCGGGCATGTTCATCCAATAGATCGAGCGGCCCCATGCCTGCTCACCGCCATGGGTGCTGGCCATCACATAGGCCGGTGGTTGGCGCAGATCCTTTGCCCGCTCGGCGCTGGTAACGATTGCGGCAACAGCGCCATCGCTTTCGAGGCAGAAATCGTATCGGCAATGGGGGTCGGCAATCATCGGCGCGTCGAAATAGTCCTCGCGCGTCATCGGCGTGCGCATGATCGCTTCGGGATTGTTCACAGCATTGGCGCGGGCGGACAGCGCGACTTCAGCAAAGTGGTCTCTCGTTGTACCAAAAAGGTGCATGTGCCGCCGGGCGAGCAAGGCAAACATATGTCCCGGTCCAACCAGGCCAGCCGTTGCGAAAAATACGTTTTCCGGGGTCGCCGGGTACGACGAGGTGATGGCGCCAAAGCGCTGGGCACCCTGCTGGTTGGCGCCAACACAGACCACCGTCTTCGCCATGCCGGAAACAACAGCCGCCGCTGCAAGGCCGACGCAGCCTGCCGATCCGCCACCGGACCCGGTGAGTGAGGCGGAAAACCGAACTTGGGGGATGCCAAGGGTTTCCATGATCAGGCCGGAGTCGAACCCGCCAGCGAAATATGCAAAACCGTCGACGTCGGCTGGTTTAAGCCCAGCATCAATCAGCGCCGCCAGGATGGACTTACACACCAGTTCATCCAGTGTCTGTGGCTCCGATCGACCGCGCTTGTAGTAAGGCGTCGCGCCAATGCCGACGATTGCCGTTTTGTCTCTGATACTCCCGGTCATAACCCCCCCGTGATGAGTCCGAACCATACTCTAGTGCAATCATTAATTGGTGGGAACGGGTGCCAGGGTGATGCCGCTTCGACCGGCTCAGGCGAAGTTCTGTATGATAGGATACAAATCGAGAGTCGGGGGGATTCCATGGCTGAGGTGCTGACGTTTCCGCATTTCGAGCCCCATTTTCCGCGCGAACAATGGACACTGCCGGCAGTGCTCGCGCATCAGGTTCGTGAACGTGGCGACAAACCCTATTTGTCCTGGGGGCATGACGGCCCGACCTGGACCTTTGCCGAAGTTGATACGGTCACAAATCGCGTTGCCAATGGGCTCGCAGACCTTGGCGTGGCCAAGGGCGACTTTGTTGGCATTCTACTGCCGAACTGCCTTGAGTTTATTTTCGCCTGGTTTGCGCTCACGAAGTTGGGCGCGATCGAGGTCGGGATCAGCGACGCCTATAAGGGGTCGTTCCTGGCGCATCCGCTCAATCTGAGCAAAGCACGGGTGCTCATTACGACGGCCGAGCTGGCGCAGCGCCTGGTGGAGATCGAAGGCGAGCTACCGCATCTTGAGAGGCTGTTCATTGTCGACGATCCGGAAACGGATGGGGAGATGCCTCGTTTTACGCGCTTGAAAGCATCACCCTTTGCACAGCTGATGGAAGGCGATCCGACGCCGCCGGGGGTCGAGGTCTTCCCGAGCGATCCCGCGGCCGTTCTCATGACGTCCGGTACCACTGGCGTCTCCAAAGGGGTCCTGATGCCGTCTTCACAGTTCTACTTCTTCGCGGAAGAAGATGTGCAGCTGATGCGTCTCACACCCGACGATGTCTTTATGACCGGCTTCCCACTGTTTCATGGCAATGCTCAGTTCCTGACCGTTTATCCAGCACTGATCATGGGGGCACAGGTCGTCCTATACCGCCGATTCAGCGCGAGCACGTGGGCAGCGCGCGCGCATCTGTCCGGCGCGACCGTGACCAACCTCCTGGGCGCGACCATGGCCTTTATCCTGTCCCAGCCACCCAGCGAGCATGACCGCGCCCTTAAGGTCCGGACCATCTATGCCGCGCCGCTCTCGCCGGAACTGGCGCCGCAATTCATCGAGCGTTTCGGCGTCTCCGACTTTGTCGACGGATTCGGGCAGACGGAGATCTCCAACATCTTCATGACGCCGTATGGGGCAAAGCGGCCTCCCGGAGCATCGGGCGTGCTGGTCGATCAGTGGTTCGAGGCCCGATTGGTCGACCCGGACACCGGGATTGACGTTCCGGAAGGGGAAACCGGCGAGCTTCTCATTCGCCCAAAGGCGCCCGGAGTCATCAGCACCGAATATCTCGGCATGCCCGAAAAGACCGTCGAGACGTGGCGCGATCTGTGGTTCCACACAGGTGACGGCCTGCGCCGCGACGCGCAAGGCTGGTATTTCTTCGTCGACCGCGTCAAGGATGCGCTGCGCCGACGCGGCGAGAATATCTCGTCCTTCGAGGTGGAATCGGGTGTGCGTTCGCACCCTGCGGTGGCCGATTGTGCGGTTGTCGGGGTGCGGGCCGACGAGGCCGCCGGCGAAGACGAGGTTATGGTGTTCGTCGTGCTCAAAGAGGGCGAGACGGCGAATCCGGAGGACATCTGCATCTGGAGTGAAAAGGAACTGCCCGCCTTCATGGTGCCGCGCTACATCGACTTCGTCGACGAATTGCCACAGACGGCTACCGAGAAGGTCCGGAAGAAGGTCCTGCGCGAGCAGGGCGTCACCGAGACTACCTGGGATCGTCTCGCTTGAACAACTGGTAGAGAAAGAGAGCTATGAAGAACATTGAAGTTGGAAATTCCGGTGTCCAATCAACGGTTATGGGGCTGGGCTGCATGGGCATGTCGGAGTTCTATGGCGATCAGGACGACGTTCAGTCCAGGGCGACGCTGGAACGCGCTTTTGAGTTGGGCGTAACGCACTTCGATACGGCGAACCTCTATGGCCGCGGCCACAACGAGCGGTTGGTCGGCGAGTTCGCGCGGGGTAAGCGCGACACGCTGATGATCTCGAGCAAATTCGGAATCGTACGCGACCCGGATGGGCCGCTTCACAGTGCCTATGACCGGGATATCGACAATTCGCCGGCCTACATGCGTCAATGCTGTGACGAGTCGCTGGGGCGACTGGGGATCGATACCATCGATATCTATTACGTCCATCGCGCCGACCCCAATGTGCCTATCGAGGAAACGGTCGGCGCGCTCGCCGAGCTGAAAAAAGAAGGAAAAATCCGGGGAATCGGTTTGTCGGAGGTCGATGTCGATATGCTTCGCCGTGCTCATGTGGAACATCCGATTGCTGCGCTGCAGTCGGAATATTCACTGTGGACCCGCGAACCCGAACTCAACGTGCTGCCGGTCTGCAAGGAGCTCGGCATCACCTTTTTCGCCTATAGCCCGCTTGGGCGCGGTTTTCTGACCGGGTCTCTCGCCAAAGCCGCGGATCTGGACGACGACGATTTCCGCCTGACATCGCCTCGTTTCCAGGGCGGGAATTTCGACACCAACCTGGCGCTCGTCGAAGAAGTGCGCGCGCTGGGCGCCAAGAAGGGCTGCGCGGCGGGCCAGATCGCGATTGCCTGGCTCTACTTCCGTGGTCAGGACATCATCCCGATCCCGGGAACCAAACGGATCAAGTATCTGGAAGAAAATGTCGGCGCCCTTGATGTCGAGCTCAGTCAGGACGATCTGGACCGACTGGAGCAGATCCTGCCGATTGGTGGTGCGGCAGGTGACCGTTACCAGGCTGGCTTCGCGGGCTTCAAGGGAGACGAAGACGAAACCGAGGCGTCGTAGTCGTACCCACGGGGCAGGTCCTGACTGAGCTAGCCCGCGGGCGTCTTCGAGCTGGCATTCAGCAACCCCCTCGCAACGGCTAGCTGTGTTCCTCGAGATACGCACGCCATGGGGTCCAATAGAACTTCTCCCAGCCCTGACAGACACCTGCGTAGTCCGACACCGGAACGTTGGCATGAACCAATTCGATGCGAGCCGCGTCCCCTTCTGAGTAGAAACTCAAGACAAGGATCGAATCGATGTCGTCACTTTCCCACCCCCTCGACCGCCAGGATTGAACGATCAGACGCTTGGGCTGGGTGTGGGGCATCACTCCTTCGAGCACACCGTCAAACGCTCGAAAACTCGACCCTCGAGCGCCACTTATTTCCACAGTCGCTCCGGTAATCGCGGCATGCGATTTCGGATCGAGATACATGTCGTAGAGGCGCTCAGGGGACGCGGGCAGCATGGCGGCAAGAGTCAAGGTTTTCGTCACGATCATGCATCTCCAAATGAAAAACCGAGAGTACCCTGGAAGCCAACCTGTTCGACATCATAACCATCTCGAACAAACAGACTCCCCGCTTGCACGATGGCTGTCATGCAGTAAATTATCGCCTGAGGCATCAACCGAAGAGTTATCCGATGGAAGTGATCAATCAGGTCTATCCCAACCAACCTGGACAGATCGAAAAGATGATGGAGCC
>JAYGEV010000501.1:0-9904 GCA_046582225.1 Pseudomonadales bacterium | reverse complement strand
CCGCTGCGGAGTACCGCCGTTGCCGCCACCGAGATGGCCAACGCATTGGACACCATCAGCGCCGCCAGAGCGCTGAAAGACGTTGGCTGCGATGTGGTCATCACGCTTGGCGGCGACGGCACCAACCGCGCGTTTGCGCTGGGTTGGCGTGACGCCCCGCTGATTCCGATGTCCACTGGAACCAACAATGTGTTTCCGATGCTCGTGGAGGCAACCATCGCCGGTGCCGCCGCCGGACTCATCGCCTCCGGAAAAATATCAATCGATGAAGTGTCGACACAACACAAGGCCATCGAGGTCACCATCGAAGGCGAACGCGAAGATCTTGCCCTCATCGATGCGGTACTCAGCAATGAACGCTTTGTGGGCGCGCGCGCGCTGCTGGCGCCCGAGCAGTGGCAGATAGCTCTGCTCACACGCGCCGACCCGGCGGCGGTCGGTATGACGGCAATCGGCGGCCTGCTCACGCCGCTTGGCGATCAGGACGAACATGGGCTGCTGCTGGAACTTGGCGGCGAGGACAGCGGCGATCGGGTGAACGCACCTATCGCCCCTGGCTACTACCGGGAGGTAGCGGTGCGAACCAACCGATTATTCAACTTCGGAGAAGAGGTTACCGTTCAGGGCCCCGGCGTGCTCGCCTTCGACGGTGAGCGCGAACGGGTGCTCAAACCCGGCCAGCACGCGACGTTCCGCCTCAGCAGGTCTGGCCCGGTGGTGGTCGACGTGGAAAAAACTCTGCATCTGGCTGCTGAAAAAGGCTGTTTCACACGCTAGGATGGCCGGTTCGTAATCCAACAATAAAGCAACGCAGGGGAAGATAAGGCAATGCCCACCGAGATTTACCTGGTGAAGGTCGGGATGAACATGACCGAGGGTGTGGTGGAAGAGTGGTACATACCCGACGGAGGAGCTGTCGAGGTCGGCGAGTTTATCTACCGGCTCGAAACCGAGAAGGTCAACCTCGACGTAGATGCTGAGGTTGCCGGTATCGTGAAACACCTCGTCCCCGAAGGGGAATCGATGAAACCCGGTGATGTCGTGGGCTACGTTTTCGCTGCGGATGAACCAATTCCCGACGATCTGCCCACGGCAGGTGGCGCCGAGGAGAGCCCTGCGCCCGCGACACCCGCACCGGTCGACCCTGCGCCAGCTGCACGGGCCGCGAAGAGCGACGGCGATCGGGTCCTCGCCTCGCGTGTGGCGCGCAGACTCGCGACCGAGCTGGGCGTGGACATCGCCGCGGTCACCGGCACCGGCCCAGGGGGCAGAATTGTTGAATCCGACGTCAAGGCGGCAGCAGAAGCGGCGCCTGCCGCCAAGACTGGCGGGCGATCGTCGCCCATGGCCAGAAAGGTCGCGCGTGAACTGGGCGTGGATCTGGCCAACGTGGTGGGTACCGGCCCCAACGGACGCATTACCAAGGAAGACGTCGAATCTGCCGCCCGTGCACCGGCCCCGACCGCAACCGCCCAACCTGCACGCGCAGACCAGGTGGTACCGGTTCGCGGCATGCGCAAGACCATCGCCACCCGCATGCACGAGAGCCTGCAGTCCATGGCGCAACTCACGATGGACATGGACGTGGTGATGGATGACGCCGTCAAGCTCAGAGGCCAGCTGATTGAAGAATGGGAGGATGAAGGCATCCGTCCCAGTTATACCGATCTGGTGATCCGTGCGGCAGCCAAGGCGCTCGAGGTGCACCCGCTCATGAACAGCCGCTTCGACGAATCCGAGATGACACTCCTCGGCGAGGTGAACGTAGGCATGGCGGTGGCGCTCGACGAAGGTTTGATTGTGCCGGTGATCCGCAACGCAAACATCCTCAGCATGAAAGCGCTGGCCCGGGAATCGACGCGGCTCGCCGGTGCAACTCGAGACGGCAATCTGACCCCTGACGATCTGCAGGGCGGCACGTTCACCGTTTCCGCCCTCGGTATGTTTGGCGTAGATTCGTTCACCCCGATCATCAATTCACCACAAGTGGGAATACTCGGCATCAACCGCCTGCGCGACGACGTTGCGTGGGAGGGAGCGGTGCCGGTCAAACGCCAGGCAATGCGGTTGTCGCTGACCTGGGACCATCGGGCCGTGGACGGGGCTCCGGCGGCACAGTTTCTGAGCGCCGTGCGGGATCTGTTGCAGGCACCCTACCGACTGCTGGTTTAAGACGCAGCTGGTCCATATCGCGCCGCCCATCAGACACTCCAACCCAATGGATATTCTCGTCAAGGCTTCAACTCCCGTCATCGGCGCCGAAATCCAGGGCGCCGATTTGACCAATGTCACCGATCAGAGCTTTGCGCTGATTGCGCAGGCGTTGGCCGACCATCAGGTCGTGTTTTTCCGTGATCAACCGGAGCTGTCGCCCCGGACCCAGATCGAATTCGCCCGCCGTTTCGGGGAGCTGCATATCCATCCGGCCGCGCCGCATCTCGAGAACCACCCGGAGTTGATGGTGATTCACGCCCACAAAGACTCCAAGGTCGCCAATGGCAACGGCTGGCATACCGATGTTTCCTGCGATGCTGAGCCACCGTTGGCGACCATGTTGCAACTCCACGTGTTGCCGGAAACCGGTGGCGACACGCTGTTCGCGAGCATGTCAGCGGCATTCGAAACATTGTCACCAACGCTGCAACGCTTTCTGACGGGATTGACTGCGACCCATGGTTCCGAGCACATCTATCGCGGACGATATGCCGACAGGGGTGTGGAGGACGATGACAAAACCTACCCCAGCGCTGTGCATCCGGTGGTGCGAACACATCCGATTTCGTCTCGCCAGGCGCTATACGTGAATCCAAGCTTCACCACCCACATCAACGAACTTTCAGCCGATGAGAGTCACGCGCTGCTCGAACTGCTTTACCGCCACCAGCAACGCTCGGAGTTTCAGGTCCGATTTCAATGGACCCCCAACGCCATCGCGATCTGGGACAACCGCTGTACGCAGCACTTCGCCCTGTGGGACTACTGGCCCGAAGAGCGCAAGGGTCATCGGGTGACCATCAAGGGCGAGCGGCCATACTACGAACCAGAGCCGGCCGCAACGAAGTCGTCGAAGGGCCAGCCGAAGCTCTCCAGACAATTGTCGACGCTGCGGGCTCCGCGGGACTAGTAGCTGACGGATTCCTGCAGAGTAACCCAGCGTCCATTCTGCACCTGTGATAGCGATGACTCGGTGGCGCCGCTGTGCTTCTGTGGCGAAAACGAAACCGTGTAACCAAAGATGTCCTGATAGCTGGTGATCCCTTCCAAAGCCGCGACCAATCCGTTCACGGTGAGATCCCGACCGGCCTTTTCAAGCGCCGTCACAACCAGGTCCGCGCCCCGGAACCCTTCCATGGCCGGAAGATCGGGCTCCTGCCCGTAAAGCTCTACATACTGGTCCCACCACGCCTGTACCTCGGGCGATTTTTCATCGTCCGCATAGATTTTGGCCATGTGCACGAACGCGTAGTATCCCTCGCAGGTTTCTGAGTCGGCAATCACCTGTGCATAGGCTGCATTGTTGCCAACCCAGGCAACATCCTTCCAGCCCATCTTACGTGCGCTGGCCAGTATCAGAATCGTGTCACGATGCACCGTACCCATCAGCACCAGGTCGCACTCGGCACTCATCAACCTGAGAATCGCCGCGGTGAACTCGCTTTCGGTAGGTTTGTGCGCCGACCGGGCGGCAAGCGTCAGGCCCATGGATGCCAGCTGATCTTCAACCCCTTCAAGAATCTCCTGTCCGTAATCGGTATCCTGATAGATCGTGCACACGGATTTTTTCGCCTCTTCCTCAACGAAATACCGCACCGCAGCACGCACCTCATGGTAGTAGATGCCCCGTTGGGTGAACTTCAAGGGATGCGGCGGTTCAACCATGGATCTCGCGCCGGTGATCGGAAACAGGTTCGGCACGCCCTGTTCAAACTGCTGCGGCATGATGGCGTTATTCATCGGCGTCCCGACCGCCAGCACCATCGCCAGAACCTTGTCTCGGTTGATGAGTTTGTTGGCTGCCTGAATGGCCCGCGGAACCTGGTACTGAGCATCTTCGACCACGTAGCGAATCTGTCGGCCGTGAATGCCGCCAGCGGCATTCACGGCATCAAAGCGCATACGTGCGCCGTTGGTAGCACCCACGCCCCAGATGGCGGTAGGCCCGGAAAGATCGGTGTGTACACCTAAGACGATTTCATCGTCGCTCACGCCGCGCACCGCGGCCACCTCAACGCCCCCCGGTTCAACCTGACCGCTCTGATCACCCGGGTCGCCCTGGCCACAGCCGGCACTGCCAGCAACCACAAATATCGCCAGCCATGCATTACCGTAAGATTTCATTGGCACCTCTTCGCCGTTGTGTTTCCGCCGGTACATTGTCACCAGCAGGTGGTCGTTAGTACATCGACTCGATGAGCGTCACGTACTTTTCATTCACGACCTTGCGTTTGAGTTTCATTGTCGGGGTAAGCTCGTCGTCTTCTTCATCCAGCATCTGGTCAATGAGCCGAAATTTCTTGATCGTCTCCACCCGTGCAAACTTTGCGTTTACTTTCTCGATCTCTTCGCCAACCAGATCCTGCACCTCCCGGGTATGGCACAGGCTCGTATAGTTCGTGAACGGCACATCGTGATCTTGAGCATACTTGGTCACGTTTTCGTGGTCGATCATGACCAGACAGGTAAGGAACGGGCGTCGGTCACCCACGACCACTGCGTCGGTGATGTACGGCGAAAATTTCAGCTGGTTTTCGATCTCGCTGGGCGTGATGTTCTTGCCGCCCGCAGTAATGATGATGTCCTTCATTCGGTCAATTACATACACATAGCCGTCATCATCAATTCGCCCAACGTCCCCGGTGTGCAACCAGCCTTGCTGAATCGTCTCCGCCGTCTTCTCCGGGTTGTTCCAGTAGCCGAGAATCACGCCGGGACTGCGGATAAGAATTTCGCCGTCTCCCGACAGCGCCACTTCAATCTCCTGCGCGGGCTTGCCCACGCTTCCGAGCCGGAAGTCGGCGGGGGAATTTGCGGTTGCAAGCCCCGTGCACTCGGTTTGCCCATACACCTCATACATGGGCCTGCCGAGCGCCCAGAACCAGTCGATCAACTCCGGCGCGATCGGCGCAGCCCCCGTTGACAGCCAGCGGCATTTGTCGATGCCCAGGAGAATTCGAACGTTCTTGAGCACCAGCGGGTCAACGATTCGGTACAGCAGCGCGACAGGCAGCGACGGAGATGCGCCGCGTTTCTTTGCATCTGCCGCCCGGGAACCGATGTTGATGGCAACCTTGTACGCCCACCGACCCAACGCAGTACCTTCCTTGAGCTTGATCGTTACATTGGAGTAGTGCTTTTCCCAGACCCTGGGTACCGCGAAATGAACGGTGGGCGCGATTTCCTGCTGGTCCTGAACAGTGGTTCCAAGCTCCTCGACAAAATTGATGACGCAACAGGACTCAAGAACCGCATAGTTATAAAACATCTGCGCCGCTACGTGCGCGGTTGGCAGAAAGCCAAGTTGCTCGTCGGTGGGATGAAGACCGTACATCCGCTGCAGGTTGCGCATCATGAATATCATGTTGCGGTGACTGATCATCGCTCCCTTGGGATTGCCGGTCGTGCCTGAGGTGTAGGTGAGGATCAGCAGATCTTCAGGCGATGCGGCGGCTACCTCCTGCTCCCACAGATCCGGATGCTTCTCCCCGTACTCCGTGCCGAGCGCCAGCAGGGCATCGAAACTCATACACCGCGGATCGGAAAATTTACGCAGTCCGTCCATGTCGAAGATGATGATTGTCTCAAGGCTCGGCACGTTGCCGCGCACTTCGAGCACCTTGTCGAGCTGCTCTTCGTCTTCGGCAAAGTAGAATCGCGTGCCGCTGTCCCGGATCAGGTACTCCACCTGGGCCGGGGCGTCGGTGGGATACACGCCGTTAATGACCCCGCCAGCTCCGGTGATTCCGTGGTCGGTGAACAGCCACTCCTTATTAACGTTCGTCGCGACCGAGCAGACATCGCCCCGTTCAAGACCGAGCGCTTTCAACCCGAGGCCCACCAGCCGCGCCTGTTCACCCCAGTCGGTCCAGCTGTACTCGTTCCAGATTCCAAAGTCTTTTTCCCGCAGCGCAACCTTGTTCGGATGCTGATGCACCCGCTTCCAGAACAACGTTGAGATCGTTGCGCATCCGTCAATACTCTGTTCAATCATCGCCAGGTCTTCCGCTGCTTCCAGCGCCGTTTCCCGCGCACACCCTCATCCTTCATGCCGAGATAAAATTCCTGGATGTCGGTGGCGTTGCGCAGTCGTTCGCAGGTGTCTTCCATCACGATGCGCCCGATCTCCATCACATAGCCGTAGTCTCCGATATCCAGCGCCATCTTGGCGTTCTGCTCCACCAGCAGCATCGTCACCGACTGCTCTTTGTTGAGTCGAACGATGATCTCCGAGATCTCCCCCACCAGCCGTGGCGACAGACCCAGCGACGGCTCATCGAGGAGCATCAGTCGGGGTTTGAGCATCAGCGCTCGGCCGATTGCGAGCATCTGCTGCTGGCCACCCGAGAGATACTCTGCCTGCTGTTTGTGAAGCTCGCGCAGAATCGGGAAGTAGCCGTAGACGAGTTCGAGGTCCTCACCGATTTGCGAATCCCGACGGGAGAAGGCGCCCATGCGCAGGTTGTCCTCAACCGACAGAAACGGAAACACCTCGCGCCCTTCGGGTACGTGGGCAATCCCCTGGCGCGCCACCCAGTCGGGATCCCGGGTCTGAATCTCTTCACCCTTATAGCGAACGACGCCTTTCTGTGGGTCCATTACGCCGCTGATGGTTTTCAACACCGTGGTTTTGCCCGCGCCATTTGCGCCGAGCACGCTGACGATCTTGCCTTCCGCGACTTCCATGCTGATCCCGCGAATGGCCATAATCGGGCCATAGTAGGTCTCAACATTTTTCAGTTCTAACAAAGCGCTCACGTCAATCTCCCATGTACGCGCGCTGAACTTCAGGGTGGTTCTGCACCTCCGCCGGGGTACCAATCGTAATCAGCGCACCGTCTGCCAGCGCCATGACCCGATCCGACGCGCGCGATACCAGGTTCATGTCGTGCTCCACCATGATGATCGTGATCCCCAGATCATCGTTGATGTCTTCCAGCCAGAACGAAAGATCCTCAGTCTCCTCGGGATTCAGTCCGGAGGATGGCTCATCGAGCAGCAGAAGTCGTGGCTGCACACAAAGCGCTCTGGCGATCTCGACCATCTTTCGTACCCCGTAGGGCAAATTCCCAATGACCTGGTCGCGATAGTTCTGCAGATCAAGAAGATCGATCACATCCTCCACCTGCTTGCGGAATGTCAACTCCTGGGCTTTCACCGACGGAAGGAACAGCAGGTCCTGGACAAAATTGCTGCGGCGATGAACATGGCACCCGATCAACAGGTTTTTCAACACGGTTTCCTGATCGAAAAGCTCCGTGTTCTGAAACGTTCGGGCGATGCCCATCTCGGCGATGGCATGGGCGGGCACGCGGGTGATATCGGCACCATTGAAATTGAGCGTGCCGTTGTCCATATCATAGATGCGGCTGATCAGGTTGAATATGGTCGTCTTTCCCGCACCGTTGGGACCGACGATGCTGAAGACCTCACCCGCATTCACCGCAAAATTCAGATCGTGGACCGCCCTGATACCACCAAAGCTCACCGCCATATCCTGGGCCACCAGCAGGCTCATCGCAGCCGCTCGGTCTTGAGATAGCTCTTCTGGCGCTTGTGCGTCGCTTTCCGATACAGCGGGAACTCTTCGAAGTACAACCGAATCTTCAGCCACCGGCCGTAAATACCCAATGGCTCGTAAATAAGAAACAGCACCAGAATGAGTCCGAAGATGCCTGGCTCCAGTCCCGGTAACTGAGAAACCGCCGGTGGCACCACGTCGCGGAAAATCGCGATGGCCTGGGGCAGCAGGCCGATGAAAATAGCGCCGAAGACAACCCCGTGCAGAGACCCAAGCCCACCGACCACGACCATGAGCAGCAGTTGAATGGAGGTGAGCAGCCCAAACGCATCCGGCGCAAGATATCCGATTTTGTGCGCAAAAAGACCGCCCGCCAGGCCGGTAAATCCCGCAGATATCGTAAAGGCGAGGTTTTTAGTGCGATTAATGTGGATACCCATGCTCTGGGCGGAGGTTTCGGAATCCCGCACCGCGACCATCGCACGGCCAGACGGGCTGCGCAGGAGGTTGAGCGCGACCAGCAACCCCACCGCTAACAAACCAAGACACACATAGTAGAACGAGACGGGACTTGTAATATTCCATCCCAGCAACTCCGCTTTCGGCACCGCTATACCGCGGAATCCGCCGGTAACCGATTCCCAGTGCATGAGCACCTGCTCCACGATCACCGCAAACGCCAGGGTCGCAACGGCAAGATAGATTCCCGTCATCCGCAGCGCCGGAATAGCGACGACACCGCCGACGCCAGCGGTGAACAGCGTCGCGATCAGCAACGAAAGCGGGAATGGAACGCCGTTTCCAAGCAGCCACGCGTGGCAGTACGCCCCAATCGCGAGAAACGCGGCATGCCCGAGGCTCACCAGCCCGGTATAACCCATCAGCAACATCAGACCGATACCGGCAATGGCGTAGATGAACACCTGGGCCAGCTCGCCCAGGTAAAAACGATCGAGTTCCAGCGGCGCAATCAGGACCACGACGGCCAGCAGACCGTACCAGAAGCGCTGTCCGCGGTGCTTGAAGATCTCGACGTCCTGAAGGTATTGAGTTTTGCGAATGAAACGCATGTGCGGCTCTACACTTTCTTGCGCTGGATGGTGGCAAACAGCCCTGCCGGGCGCACCATGAGTATGACAAGCAGAAGCACGTAGGCACTCATGTCGGAGAACCCGGGCGGAAGGTACAGGCCGGCGAACTGTTCGGTGATCCCAACCAGCAAACCACCCAGAATCGCGCCCGGCAAGCTGCCAAAACCTCCCACGATCGCCGCGGCAAACGCTTTGATTCCGACGAACCCCATCAGCGGGTCAATCAGGGACACCGGTGCGGTCAGAATGCCCGCGCATGCAGCGATCGCGGCCGACAATGCCCAGACCAACGAGCAGATCCGCTTCACCGGAATGCCGACGTAGTACGCGGCGAGCTGATTCTGCGAGGCCGCCTGCATCGCAATGCCAAGCCTGCTGAATCGAAAGAACAGATACAAAACCGTGCAGAGTACCGCGGTGCCGAGAACGATCGCGATGTTTTCATAGCCCACCACCACCTCGCCCAGGCGAACAACCTCACCCACATAGGGAGTGTCCAGCGCACGTGGCTCGTTGCCCCAGATGGCTCCAGCCACGGCTCGGAGAATAAATCCCAGGCCGATGGTCAGCATGAGCACCGCAAAGTGTGGCTCGCCAATCATCCGGCGTAGAAACACACGTTCCAGCAGCATTCCAACAATGCCCATGATGATCACGGTGCCGAGTACGCCCCAGAAGAAAGGCAGCCCGACGATGTTCACCAGGGTAACGGCGACGAACGCGCCCAGCATCATAATGTCGCCCTGGGCGAAGTTGACCATCTCGGTGGCTTTGTAGATCAGCACGAATCCGAGCGCAATGAGCCCGTACACACAGCCCTGAGAGATGCCGCTAATGAGTAACTGCAGTATTTCCACGACTTGTTGTTGTTCTTCTAACCTGAGTTTCTTGTTGCTTCTGCCACGCCTATTGTCCGAGTAGCCAGAGGTCCTGTCATCCGCTTTGTGGCGGCCGTCTTCGTACTGTTGCATACCCGGTCAACCGACTATATTTGCTCTGCTGGTGCCGCAGGGGCGGTTTCGAAATTCAGGGGGTCCGATGAGTATGTTGAATTTGAAGCCACGCGCGGTGTGGGCAC
>JAYGEV010000500.1:0-5810 GCA_046582225.1 Pseudomonadales bacterium | reverse complement strand
CATTTCACCGCTACACAGGAAATTCTACCTCCCTCTACCATACTCTAGTCCGACAGTTTGGAATGCAGTTCCAAGGTTAAGCCCTGGGCTTTCACACCCCACTTGTCGAACCGCCTACGCGCGCTTTACGCCCAGTAATTCCGATTAACGTTCGCACCCTCCGTATTACCGCGGCTGCTGGCACGGAGTTAGCCGGTGCTTCTTCTGTAGTTAACGTCAAGACCCAGGGATATTACCCCTAGGCTTTTCTTCGCTACTGAAAGTGCTTTACAACCCGAAGGCCTTCTTCACACACGCGGCATGGCTGGGTCAGGCTTGCGCCCATTGCCCAAGATTCCCCACTGCTGCCTCCCGTAGGAGTCTGGACCGTGTCTCAGTTCCAGTGTGGCTGATCGTCCTCTCAGACCAGCTATAGATCGTCGCCTTGGTGAGCCTTTACCTCACCAACTAGCTAATCCAACGCAGGCTCCTCTAACAGCGTGAGGTCCGAAGATCCCCCACTTTGATCCCGCTTCAAAGAAACGAGATATTATGCGGTATTAGCTCGAGTTTCCTCGAGTTGTCCCCCTCTGCTAGGTAGATTCCTACGCGTTACTCACCCGTCCGCCACTGTACTCACACCCGAAGGTGCTTTCTCGTTCGACTTGCATGTGTTATGCCTGCCGCCAACGTTCAATCTGAGCCATGATCAAACTCTTCAGTTTATAAAGAGCGTGTTCTCGGGGTCGTATTCCCAGGCGTGCCACTAAAGTTTCACGCTCGTTCCTACTTCCACCGGTCCCACTAATTCCAATCTGTTGCTCAATGAATTTGCGTGCTTGCTCTGGTCATTTCTTATTATAGTCCCGCACAGAACCCCTGAGGATCCCACCCGGTTTCTAATCAGAAACTAAGAGCCTGCTCGATTTCCACTCAACCATCGGGCTTGAAAACCCTCCGGTTACAATGAATTACAAGCACCCACACGAATGGCTTGTTCAGTATTTTTAATGTTAAAGAGCTACCATCGAGGCCGTGGCCCCGAGGCAAGGGCTGCGTATTATACGCAGGGGCAAAACGTTCGCAAGGATTTTTAGTTCGGATCTCGGCGGGCGATCAGATGCCAGTTTTTCTTGCCCCGACGCAGTAAATAAAAGCGTCCAAAGAGGGCGTCCTGCCAGTCGAGATCCCGCTCAACGTCATCCTGGACAACGCCGTTGAGTTGCACGCCTTTGCCCTGCACCAGCTTGCGCGCTGCGCCGCGAGACGGTGCGAGCCCGGAATCCGCCAACGCGGCGACGAGCCCCACCTGGGGTGCGTCGACCAGAGTAGTCGCCATGCCGTCCTGCAGGAGTTGCTCCAGGTCGATGACACTCAAGGCACGAACGTCACCCTTAAACAGGCAGTCGCTTATGCGCTGCGAGGACGCTACCGCGTCCGCGCCGTGGACCAGGCGGGTGACTTCTTCGGCGAGGCGACGTTGCGCTTCGCGTCTTTGCGGTTCCCCGGAGGACGCCTGGGCGATTTCTTCGATCTCATCTACTGCAATGAAGGTAAACACATTGAGAAAGCTCAACACATCCTCGTCTGCGGTGTTCAACCAGAACTGGTAAAAACTGTAAGGCGAAGTTCGATGAGGGTCGAGCCAAACGGCGCCAACCGCGGTCTTCCCAAACTTGGCGCCATCTGACCTGGTAATCAGTGGAAGCGTCAGCGCAAACGCTTCGGTATGAAGCTTACGCCGGATCAGATCCATGCCCGAAACGATGTTGCCCCATTGATCGCTGCCGCCAACCTGCAGCGTACATTCGTAACGCTCGGCCAACTCGACAAAGTCCATGGCTTGCAGAAGCATGTAGCTGAATTCGGTGTAAGAGATCCCTTTATCGTCCTGGTCGAGCCGCGAGCGAACTGATTCCCGCTGCAGCATCGAATTGACGGAGAAGTATTTGCCAACATTGCGAAGAAAACTGATGACGTCCAGATTCGCGGTCCAGTCGAGATTGTTGGTCACCTGGGCCGCGTTGTTGCCAGAGAAATCGACAAACTGCTCCACCTGACCCTGAATTCGATTCACCCACTGGCCAACAACATCGGTACTGTTGAGATTGCGTTCGTCCTCGCGACCGGAAGGGTCTCCGATCAGGCCCGTAGCACCACCGACCAACAGGATCGGTCGGTGCCCGTGCAGCTGAAACCGCCGCAACGTGAGCAGCGGAACGAGATTTCCGATGTGCAGGCTGTCGGCGGTGGGGTCAAACCCGCAATAAAGGGTGCGGGAACCCATCTGCAGATGTTCGCTCAAGCCTTTCCGGTCCGACACCTGGGCGATGAGCCCGCGCCGGTTGAGTTCGTCGATGAGCCGCTCGCTCATTACACAGCCCGTTTCTCAGTGACACGCACCTTACCAAAAGGGCGCAGGAGGAAGTAGCGCTGCGGATATCTGAGGTGCCGGTCACACTGGGACACACCAGGGTTTTCAACCGCGCGGAAATCCATATACTAGGCAATCGATATTCTGAATCTAAAGAATGTGGCCTAAGCATCGGTTTTAGAAAGAGTTTTAAGAAGGATATTAAGACCCGTCGTGAATTCCCGTTCGTTTCCAAGACCACATATGGTTCTTGCCGTCTTGCTCGGCCTCGGTCTGTGTTCATTTGTGGCCACCAAATTCACCGAAAACGACCCGGCGGATCGATTCACGACTGAAACGGTAATGCTGAACATGGCCGACTCGATGGCGGCCAATGACCCGGCTGAGGGACTCGGCGGCGTGGGAGCATTTGACGCGGAACTGCGGGCCTCAACTCAGCCGACCGCGACACCACGCTCCAGCGAAGCGAAAGCCGAGGTCAAACCTGGCGACAACCTGGCGCTGATTTTTCAGCGACAGGGGATCCCGGCTCGAGAACTGCAGCGGCTGCTGGCGAGCAATCCGCTTGGGCCGCGACTGAAAAGCATCTTTCCTGGCCACAAGTTCACCTTTACGTTCTCCCAGAACGATGCAGAGACTCAAACGCTGGTGAAGCTCGCTTACTCGCCCGGGCCGCTGGAAGCATTGGAATTCGAACGCGTTGGCGATCAGTTCGTGGGTCGGGTGGTCACCCAGGAGCCAGAGCGCACCACCGCGTACAAGCACGCCGTTATCGACCACAGCCTGTTCGTAGCCAGCCAGCGCGCCGGGTTAGACGATGCCGTCACGATGCGGCTGGCGCAAATTTTTCAATGGGATATCGACTTCGTTCTGGACATCCGCACCGGGGATGAATTTTTTGTGCTCTACGAAGAGCTGTTTCTCGGCGAGGAGTTCATCGGCTTCGGCAAGATCCTGGCCGCCGAGTTCATCAATCAGGGCGATAGTTATCAGGCGCTGCGGTACACCGACAAGGCTGGTGCGTCGGGCTACTACAATCCCCAGGGCGACAGCATGCGTAAAGCTTTCCTCCGCGCGCCAGTAGAGTTTTCCCGTATCAGCTCCAGTTTCAATCTACGCCGATTGCATCCACTGTTCAAACGTACGATGCCACATCGCGGCATCGACTATGCCGCACCGACTGGGACCCCAATTCTCGCTGCCGGCAGCGGCACCGTGACCGGCGCGTCACGCTCCAAGGCCAACGGAAACTTTGTGGTAATCAAGCACGGTGAGGAGTTCGTAACCAAATACCTGCACCTGTCGAAATTCGCTCGCGGAGTTCGCCGAGGCGCACGCGTCGAACAGGGACAAACCATCGGCTACGTGGGCTCAACCGGTTGGGCTACCGCGGCACACCTGCATTACGAGTTTCTGGTCAACGGCGTGCATATGAACCCGCGCACAGTGAAGCTGCCCGACGCTGCCCCCATACGGCCACTCGAGTTGACTCGCTTTAATAATCAGGCAACTCCCCTCATGTCACGCCTGCAGAGCTACAAGCAACAGACTCAACTCGCCTTCTCACAATGACAAGCCATCCATAGGTGAATGCCGCCAAGCTTTATGTCGGCGTCATCTCGGGCACCAGCGTCGATGGCCTTGACCTTGCCCTCCTCGAAATCGACGACGGGATCCGTTTCATACGCACCGAAACGGTCGCTCTGGTCACCCCGTTGAGAGACCAGTTGCTGGCCCTGGGCCAACCGGGCGCGGACGAGATCGATCGACTCGGCGCCGCCGACCGGCAACTGGGTCGTGCCATCGGGGTCGCGGTAAACGAGTTCCTCGCCGACACCGGCATCCGCTCGGAAACGGTGACCGCAATTGGCAGTCACGGCCAGACCATTCGCCACCGCCCGGACGGAACAGCTCCATTCACAATCCAGATCGGCGATCCAAATCAGATTACCGAAACGACCGGAATCACCTGCGTTGCGGACTTTCGCCGGCGCGATATGGCAGCAGGCGGCCAGGGAGCTCCATTGGTGCCACCCTTTCACGCGGCGCTGTTTCGCGTCGCTCAAGAGCATCGGGTCATTCTCAACATCGGCGGCATCAGCAACATTACCGTGTTATCCAGCGACTCGACGGCTGCAGTGGTGGGATTTGATACCGGTCCAGGCAACGCTCTGATGGACGCCTGGATCGCTCAATGCAAACAGATACCCTATGACGTCGACGGAAACTGGGCGGGCCAGGGGCGGTGCGACGACAGTTTGCTCAACGACCTGCTCGCTGACCCATACCTCACAAGATCGCCACCCAAGAGCACCGGCCGCGAGCACTTCAACCTTGCCTGGCTGGCCGAGCGCAGCCGCGTCCAGACGTTGGCTGAAGTCGACGTGCAAGCCACGCTGCTCGAACTCACCGCGGTGAGCATCTGTGAGGCAGTCCGGCGTTGGGCACCCGAATCTCAACGTTTGCTGGCGTGCGGCGGCGGCCGAAACAACCTGTCGCTGATGAGTCGACTGGCGGCTCTGACCAATTGCCCGGTCGAGAATACCGACCAACATGGCATTGATGGAGACGGGCTGGAGGCTGGTGCTTTTGCCTGGCTGGCCCACCAAAACCTCGAAGGCATGCCGGGAAACGAACCCAGCGTTTCCGGTGCTGCCGGGAGCCGCATCCTGGGTGCGGTCTATCACCCGTAGCGGTGAACACCCAAATGGCGTGCCGAGAAAAGCTGGCTTAGATCGCGAACGAGTTGCCGCAACCGCAAGTGGCTGAAGCGTTCGGATTCTGAACGACGAAACTGGACCCCTGCAGATCCTCACGGTAGTCGACCTCGGCTCCGAGCAGGTACTGATAGCTCAGACTGTCCACCACCATAGTCACGCCCTGACGGTTTACGACAGCATCGTCTTCAGCTACTTCTTCATCGAAGGTGAAGCCATAGGAGAATCCACTGCAACCTCCGCCGGTGATGAAAACGCGAAGCTTGAGCGCTTCATTGCCTTCGCCATCCATTAGCTGGCGAACTTTGGCGGCGGCGCGATCTGTAAAGTCGAAGTCTGTTTGCATCATCATCAATTTCAGTAGCAGGGTCTTTTAGAGACCGAGACTGACACCTATTTATCCAAAAGCCATCTTAAACCCGCGCGCTGTGCGGTCAAGGCCGTTGCTGGAGAGCTGATCCACTGGGTTTGACTGGAGCCCGGATTGTCGGGTAGTCAGGTAGTTTTTTGCTGGTCCGCGGGAAACGGATGCACGTTCTTCGATCCGGCTCCGAGCTTGTCATCATGCACCAACTGGCCATCAACCATTGCACCCAGCTGCATTTCGATGAGCTTGTAATACACGCTGCCTTTGACCCGGGCCTTGGCGGCGAGTTCCATGCGCGTCGAGGCATAAATGTTTCCCTCTACGCTGCCGTTGACCACCACATTGGGTACCCGGATTTCGCCGTTCACCGAGC
>JAYGEV010000430.1:0-2384 GCA_046582225.1 Pseudomonadales bacterium | reverse complement strand
CACTTACAAAGTCACGGCGACGATTCCGGTAGGCCAACGGCCCCGCGGCATCATCCTCAGTCACGACAAAACCGAACTCTATATCTGCGCCAGTGATTCCGAACACATTGAGGTACTCGATCTCAAGACCCTGAAGATCACGAAAACGCTGCCATCCGGCCCCGACCCCGAGCTGTTCATCTTACACCCCGACGGTAATCGACTCTATGTCGCCAATGAGGACGACAACATGATAACCGTCGTGGAAGTACAAAAAGGAACTCTGCTCAGCGAAGTACCGGTCGGCGTCGAGCCCGAGGGATTGGGACTCAGCCCCGACGGCAGGGTGCTGGTGAATACATCGGAAACCACCAACATGGCCCACTTCATCGACACCCAAACCTACGAGGTGTTCGATAACGTGCTGGTCGACACCCGCCCGCGGGTCGCCGAGTTCACCAAAGACGGGAGATACGTCTGGGTATCATCGGAAATAGGTGGCAACGTGAGCGTCATCGACGCCAAGACGCGCCAAATAGTCAAGGTGATCACCTTCGAAATTCCAGGCATCCGCGCAGAGGCCATCCAGCCCGTCGGTGTCCGGATTACTGGTGACGGTAAGCTTGCTTTTGTCGCCCTGGGTCCAGCCAACCGCGTGGCGGTCATCGACATCGAGGAGTTCGAGGTCAAGAAATATCTTCTTGTCGGCCAGCGGGTGTGGCAACTCGCCTTCAGCCCGGACGAAAGCAAGCTGTTTACCACCAACGGTGTCAGCAACGACGTCTCGGTGATTGACGTGAAGAGGCTGAAGGTCGTGAAATCCATCACCGTGGGCCGCTTTCCCTGGGGCGTCGTCGTCAAATGACCTCAGCTGAAGCGGCGCCGCCCCTGGCGGACGCGACTCCCGCCCTTGCAATCGAAGGTCTGGGGCACAGTTTCGGCTCCACGCACGCCCTTGAGGACGTGGCGTTCGTTATAAACCGGGGCGAGTTCGCCGTTCTCCTCGGCCTCAATGGCGCCGGCAAGACGACGTTATTTTCCCTGCTCACACGGCTTTACCACAGCCGGTCCGGCTTGATCCGCATCGGCGACTTCGACATCCGCGAGAAGCCGTCCAAAGCCCTGGCCCAGATAGGTGTCGTCTTCCAGCAATCGACGATCGACCTCGATCTCTCGGTTTCCCAGAACCTGCGCTACCATGCGTCACTTCACGGCATGAGCCGGCGCGAGACCGAGGAGAGGATGGAGGTAGAACTCGAACGCCTGGAAATGCTCGACCGGGCCGATGACAAAGTGCGCCTTTTAAGCGGTGGTGGCCGTCGCCGGGTCGAGATTGCGCGCGCCCTGATGCACCGTCCCCAAGTGTTGTTGCTGGATGAACCCACGGTGGGTCTGGACATCAACGTCCGGCAGGCGATGATTGACCATGTGCGGGGGCTGTGTCAGAGGGAGGATATCGCCGTCCTGTGGGCGACACATCTCATCGACGAGGTCCGCGACGGCGACCGCGTTATTATCCTGCACGAAGGCAGCGTGCTGGCCTTCGGGAGCGTCGATGAGATCACGCGGAACGCTGGAGCGACAACCATCGCCGGGGCCTTCACTAAGCTGACACGAATTGGCAAAACGTGACCGCCGGCCATTATCTAAGATGCCTGCAGGGCATCGTCGCCCGTGAAGCCCTGCGCTTCATTCATCAGCGCGGCCGCTTCATCGCCGCCCTGGTACGGCCGCTGGTGTGGTTATTCATATTCGCCGCCGGCTTCCGGTCGGTATTGGGTGTGTCGATCATTCCCCCCTATGAAACTTATGTCCAATATGAGGTGTACATCACGCCCGGTCTCATTGGCATGATCCAGCTTTTCAACGGCATGCAAAGCTCCCTCTCCATGGTCTATGACCGCGAGATGGGTAGCATGAAGACGCTGCTGGTGAGCCCCCTACCACGCTGGTATCTTCTCATTTGCAAGCTCCTAGCCGGGGTCGCCGTGTCGATCCTGCAGGTGTACACGTTCCTGATCATCGCGGTATTTTGGGACATCGAGACACCGCCGGTGGGTTACGTGCTCCTGTTACCGGCCCTGATTCTGTCAGGGCTCATGTTAGGTGCGCTGGGCATGATGTTGTCATCGGCGATCAAGCAACTGGAGAACTTCGCCGGAGTAATGAACTTCGTCATATTCCCCATGTTTTTTGCCTCTTCGGCGCTTTATCCGCTGTGGAGGATCAAGGAATCGAGCCTGATCCTGTACAATATTTGCGCCTTCAACCCGTTTACCCACGCCGTCGAACTGATCCGCTTCGCGCTCCACGGCCAAATCAACACGTTTTCGTTGATGTACGTGCTGGCATTCCTGGCTGTGTTCCTCGGTCTTGCCATTTATGGTTACGACCCTTCGCGAGGC
>JAYGEV010000361.1:0-2457 GCA_046582225.1 Pseudomonadales bacterium | reverse complement strand
CCTCGGTGCGGATCGCCTCGGGCAGTTTGGCTTCCTCGAGCTGCCCCTTCAGTTCCGCGATGTCATCATCGTCGCCGGCTTCGCCCAGGGCCTGCTCAATGGCGTGCTTCTGCTGGCGCAGTACGTGCTCGCGTTGCTTCTGGGCCATGTCACCGCGAGCTGCTTCGGCGATCTGTACTCTGAGCTCGGTGACCTGAAGCTCGTGGCCCATCAGTTCATGGACGGTTTCCATCAGCGCGAGGGTGCTCGATGCGTCGAGAACGGCCTGCCGCTGTTCGAGTGTCAGGCCCGGCGCCAGGGATGCGATGCGGTACATCTGGATGATGGGGTTGGAGATCGAGCCGACCATCTGCTGGTAGATCTGAAGACCGTTTTCCCGGTCCATGATCTTGGCGATCTCCTGAGCCAGCCGCAGGTTCTCCCGCAACGTCGCATCCACGGACGGCGCGTCATCGCCCAGATCGTCCACGCCGAGGACCGGCAGGTCTTCGTATTCGATGGCGATGAATTCCGATTCATCGGTGACCGCCAGCAATTTCACCCGGTGGGACCCCTGTACGACCAGCTGAACACCGCCGTCACGCTTCTCGACGCGGTTGATGGTGCACACGCATGCCACCTGATAAAGGTCGTCAATGGAGGGATCTTCCTGCGTCCCGTCTTTTTGCATCACCGCAATCATTTCCCGCCCGGATTCGCTGGCGGCATTGACCGCAGCCAGGGATTTGCGCCTGCCGACACCCAGCGTATTGACGATCTGCGGGTACATGACGACGTCTTTGAGCGGTAGTACCGGGAGGACTGGCATGACTAACTCGCCTCGTTGTCGAAGCCCTGGACGCGGGCTGCTTCTTCGCGAACAAGCTCCGGCGCGCCGAGCATCTGTCGATTGTAGCCCACCCGCTTAAACCAGTAGTGCAGCCCCAGCAGGTCGGTGAATCCCATGCCCCCATGAACCTCGGTTGCGGTCTTTGCGACAAACTTCCCGACTTCCGAGACATGTGCTTTGGCGTGACAGGCGGTCAACCTTGCTTCTTCGGGAACGTTGTCCAACGCGTGAGCCGCGTACCAGACCATTGCGCGGCACGGTTCCAGCCCTGCCACCATCTCTGCGCACATGTGCTTGACGGCCTGGAAAGATCCGATCGGCCGATTGAACTGTTCGCGCTGCTTGGCGTACTCAACGGCTTGATCGAGCATGTTCTGGGCAGCGCCAAGCGTGTCGGCAGCGAGCATGACCCTGCCCGCGTCGATAACTTTGTCGAGAACTTCGGAATCGCTGGTCAGCAGCCGCGCAGGCGTGTCGGTGAACAGCAACTCCCCGGTGAGACGGGTTTTGTCGATCGTTGCCAACGCTCGTGTGCTCAAGCCATGCGCATCCGCCGGGACCAGATACAGCCGCCGTTCGCTGTCCGCAACGAGGTAAACGTCGGCCGCAAAGTCCATCACGTGTAAGGCTTTGCCATTCAGTTTTTTGCCGTCGCCGCGGACACCTGCGTCGGCGCGCGCGGCGATCACCTCAGCCAATGCAACGCCGGCGGTGAGGGTGCCTGCTGCAAGTTGCGACAGCAACTCGTCTTCGGATGCACCGGACAACGTGATCGCCAGCGGCGCCATAACGGCCGATCCGAGAAACGGTACCGGCGCGGTATGGCTGCCCAGCGCTTCGGCGACCAGGGCTGCTTCAAAGCAGCTCATGCCGACGCCACCAGCGGATTCGGGGGTGAGGATGCCGGTGATGCCGAGTTCGGCCAGACCCTGCCAGATTTCATCGGCGGCCGGCGTTTCGGCAAACTGTCGCACACGATCCAGCGATACCTGGGCATCGAGAAACCGGTTTAAGCTGTCCTGCAGCAGAATTTGTTCTTCAGAAAGTCCGAATTCCATGGCTGATCCTTACTGCGCTTTGTCGACCTTGGGCTCTTTCGGCATTCCCAGGCCCCGTTCGCTGATGATGTTCTTCTGAATCTGCGAGGTGCCGCCACCGATGATGAGTCCGAGGTAGAACATGTATTGATTCTGCCAGCTGCCGTGATCGCGCAGGTATGGGTTGTCGCCGTATGCCAACCCCAGCTCTCCCATTGCGTCAATGGCGAGGCCTTCGAGGTCGTGGCGCAGCTCGGTGCCCTGGAGCTTGACGATCATACGCGCCAGATGGGCATCGGCGTTGTTGAGCTTCGCGGAGAGGATGCGCAGATCGTTGAACCGCAGAGCCATGACCCGGCCCTGTATGCGCATCAGCCGGTCGCGATAGGTCGGATGATCGATCAGGCGTTGACCGGCGAAAGTTTCCGTTTTCATCAGATCAATGAGCGCGTTGAGGCGCGCCTGAGTGACGTTGGGGTCTCCCAGCGAATCGCGTTCGTGTCCGAGGATCGCGTTGGCGACCATCCAGCCCTCGCCACGCGCACCTACGATCTGGTGTTTGGGGACCCTCACGTCGGCGAAGAATGTCTC
>JAYGEV010000335.1:0-7690 GCA_046582225.1 Pseudomonadales bacterium | reverse complement strand
AACGCCAACGAGGCCACGACGTTCCTAGCATTTTTCGAACCCATCTACGGTAAGGGTATCGAAGGATTGAACACCTACATAAAAGCAACCCTGCCGGAAAACGCCGAATCCGCGTTCGAAGCGTATCCGGCATCCGATGATGTAGAAGCGACCGAGTCATTCATCAACGCATCGGGCGACGTACTATTCGCATACCCAATGCGCGCCTGGGCGCGCAGCATGGAAAACGTAACCAGCGACGCCTATCTGTACTGGTTCGCCTTTGTCCCACCGGTCGAAAACAGCGAACAATACCGTGCCTTCCATGCCGGTGAACTCGGTTACGTGTTTGGCAATCTCGATCTGTTTGGGGCAATACCCACCGACGCGGATTACGAATTCTCCGACCTGATGGCATCGATCTGGACTCAGTTTGCAAAGACGGGCAACCCAAACGGTGAAGGGCTGCCCCAGTGGCCTGCCTACAGCTCCGATACTGAGGCCTACATGGAGTTAGGGGTTAACACCGGCAGCAGGGCGGAACTCAGAATTCGCCAGATGGACGTGATCGAAATCGCCTGGGCCACTCGGCGCAGCAACGCGGCCGTTGACTCAGAAGATGGACAGCCTTGAATTCACAACGATCTTACTCAACGAAACCCGCAACTCTGGCCTGAGGTTCTATCAGGCATTTTTACAGAATCTGGCGAGGTCGGCGGCCGTATCTGTGCTGATATCCGGGCAGGCAATGGGAAAGATCTCCGTTCCGTGGATGGTACCCATGACCTGTCGGCAACGAGCTGACACACCGGCGCGCATCAGCAGGCGATAGAAGTTGACGCCCTCGTCCCGCAGCGGATCACACTCGTTGACGCTGATCACGGTAGGGACAAAGCCGCGCACGTCATCCTCGGTAGCAAAACCGGGCCAGGCGAGCGGGTTGCTCTTTTCCAGCTCCTTAATACCGTAACCCATGGCGCCCTGGTTGTTGTGCAGGTCCAGCAGAATACCGTTGTTTTCGGTTGACGAAGGGCTCTCTTCGGTTGGCCACCTTCCAGCGATGTAAGGACACAGGGCATACAGACCCCGAATGAGATCCAGGGAGTTTTCTTTGTTGAGCCTCAAGCCGGTGGCCAACGTGAGGTTGCCACCGCCACTCTCACCCGCAACAACGATGCGGTTGGGGTCGACGCCCAGATCTTCTGCGTGGGACGCTACCCATTTGAGCCCCGATATGCAGTCGTCGAGACCAGCCGGGTACGGGGCGACCTCCGGGATCGATGACGGAGACACGGCGTTGCGGAAGTCCACCATAGCAACCGCCACCCCTTGTGCCGCGATGATTCTGCCCCAGGCCCGGTAGTTGCCGAGGTAACACGAAAGAGACTGCATCCCGCCACCATGAATGTAGTAGACGCAAGGGAGCGGCGCGTCCGATTCCGGGCGGATGTAGCTGATTTTTGCAGTGTTTCCATCTGGTTCGGAGGTGAATTCGAAGTCCTGGACGGTAAGCCCGGTAGATGGCGCAACGTCTTCGTTGTCGCACATTTCGAGAAACGCTAGCAGCCCGGCCTGTGTGGCTTGAGCTTCCTCGCTGTTGGCGTTTGCCAGCATCTGCTCGCGGTTTTCCACGTCACCGCCACCTGCGAAATCCATGGCGCCGAACAGGGCTTTGATGCGTGGGTCTATTCTCGGGTCTTCGGTGATTTTGGACATTGTCGTTTCCAGCTGATCCAGGGCGGTGTGCGTGCGGGACTGATTAATATCGGTTCTCCAGGGCCGCTTGGCAAGCCTTCAGCCCTTCCGCGCGACCATGAAGACACCGATACCTTTCTTTCCGTGATGCCACTGGCGCTCAATCACAAAGCCTGCGTTCGTGAACTCGGTGGCCAATTCGGCTTCCGTCAGTACGAAGAGATCCGGCATAAGCCCCAGCAATTTAGCAAGCGGCACAATCAGCTTGATGAAGCGCAGGTACGAATGACCAACGCAAACCGTGCTGCTCACGAAAACGCCACCCGGCTTGAGGATCCTTTCCACCTCAGCGATCACCGCTGGCCGATCCGGTAGCAGGTGAATCACGTTAAGGGCCAAAACGGCGTCCAAAGTGGCAGTGTCCGCATTAAATTCCGTCAGGGTTCCGCGAGTGAACGTGATGTTCTCAACGCCTGCCTCTGTGGCCTTGCCGCGGCCAATCTCGAGCATATTCTCGGATATGTCTATCGCGTCAATATGCTGCACATGTGGAGCGTGCTGAACGGCCGTTGTCCCGGTTCCACAGCCAAATTCCAAAATGCGCATGTTTGGGGTGAAGAAACTCTGCGTTTCGGCAAGTTTCTTCTGGTAGCTCGCTTCGTCGGAAACCGGACTCTTGGCGTACCGTTCAGCCGTTTTATCCCAGTACCTGTCAGACTTAGCCATATCACCCTCATTAACTCGTACGCGCAGCAATCCCGGTTTGGGGAACCTGGCGATTGTACGTCGTCCTCAGTAGCGAGGCATCACCAGCTTGGCGAAGTCGGCGAACACCTCGCGTGCGTGCTCGAGTGCGGGCAACAGTATGAGTTCCTGCAGGCCGGCGGCTTCTTGCTCTTTTAAGCGGGCGATGATCTCATCGGGTTCACCCACCAGCGCGCCGCTGGCACGGATCAATGCTGGCGTGACCAGCTTGCGCTCTTCAGGCACCAGAAACGTGGCGTGGCCCAGATGCAGCCGCTGATGCTGTTGGTCGGCTGGCAGGTTCCAGCCATCGACCAGCCGCAGGTACTGATCCCATTCGTCGCGACATTCGTCCGGCACCATCTCGTCGCTGCTCGTCTTGCGATACAGCTCGAACCACATGTGCAGTACCGCGGCGACCGTGGCGCCCACCTGGTCGATCACACGCTCTGAGGTCAGATCTTCACCCGGACGCAGCACCGAAGCAGCGACCAAGGCTGCCGCGGGATAGTCGTCCGGCAGAGTGCGTGACACGTCCGCCGCACCTTCGCGGATTGCCGCAAGGCTGGCAACGAGCCGGTCCGTGGTCGGGTCGAGTCCCGAAACACGACCGTCACCGTATGCACCGGCCGCCGACAGCGCCATCGGTCCGTCTGCGGCAACGTAAAGCGAAATCACATGCTCCGTGTCGATATACCCCTGAGCGTCGTGCAGAAATCGAATGCGCTTAGTCGAACCGTGATGGCTGTAGGCCACTTCTTCCCCCTGCAGCAACGCCCGTACCACGCGCAAATATTCGCGGAAGTCCCGCCCGCCCATGGGATCGAATCCCATCGCGCGCATCGCCGTGTGCCCGCTGCCGAGCCCGAGGAACGTGCGCCCCGGAGCGAGCTGATTAATGCTGGCGATGGCATGGGCCGTCACCGTTGGGTCTCGTGTCGCAGCAATGGCCACCCCGGTACCGATCCGGATTCTCGATGTGTGTTGCGCAATCAACGCGAGCATCGCGAAGCAATCCGACCAGATCATTTGGGAATCCGGAACCCAGGCCGCATCAAACCCGAGATCCTCGGCATCCCTGAACAGTTGCCAATCGCTGATGTTGGGGGCTGCGGCAGCGGCAAATCTCATAAGAGTCCTCCTTGACTGGGGCGCATACTATCGCGGATCAACGAAGTACTCGGCCGCACCGATCTGAATCAATGGCCAGATCGGCAGCTTGATCGCAATATCGAGCGCCTCAATCGCTTTGATAACCGCATCGCGCTCCAGCCTCGGATCGTGAACGATGGGTGACAAATCGCCGATCATCATCCAATCGTCCGCCTCACCGCGCCCGAACAGATAGATCGTGAAATAGCGGCCGCCCGTCAGCAGCCCGTATTCGTCGCCATCATGGTCGGGGAAATCCAGCGGAAACAACAGGCAGTTCCTTTCGCGCCCGCACTGAGCGAGCAGCGAATTTCCAACGCCCAGCTTGATCCCATCGAACAGTCCCGGCGGCCATTCGCTCAGCGCCGCATGCAGTTCGATGTCGTCCATGGCGTGACCAAGCGCTTGCCGGTTATCCCAGGCGAACCGGTGGAGTGCGCCTCGCACCTCGCCGACCGCGGCCCGAATAGCTCCGGCGCGTGGATGATTCTCGAGCGATTCCAGCTCCACAAGTCGGTCTTCGCCTCGTTGCCCCAATTCGAACAACAGATAACCGAAGTCGAACTCTTCGACGCTGACTGTTCCTTCGCTCAGCCGGTTAAATTGATTCCACGCGCTCCAGGTCAGCGGATCGAGAACGGGCGTATGCATGAGTATCGCCAGCACCAGGACCAGCAGCGCCATCGGCCGGTTAACCTTCGCGATTCCGGACATCCAGTGAGCGCCCCGCCAGATCACCGACACGGCATAACCGAGCGCATACAGCCCGAGCACGATCGCAACAAGCAGACCGACGAATCGCGACACGCTCAGGCCATGCTGATCGACGCGCAGACCGAGCCCGTAAAGGGCAATAGCGGCATACACAATCATGATGAATACGCCAGCCTCGACCATGCGTCGCACGGGCAACGCGAATGGCGGCTCGATGTCGCCGTCCATGTACACAGCGTTGACGAACAGCACTGTCAGGGCTATCCATGCCAGCAAAATGTAGGAAGCACGCCCAGTGTCCCAGAGCGGCTCCAGCCCGGTGAACGGTAACGTCACCAGAAACAGCAACGCAACGAAACTCGTCAGTGGCAACAACGCACGAAAAACGCTCAGCGTCAGCGACTTCAGCGTGGCGATGATTTTCTCCCTCTCACGCCCCATCGCAACGCCAAAACCAAGCGCGCCACCCGAAATCGGCCAGCCGAACCAGTTTTTGCTGAAAAGCTCGGCGAAAAAATCGATATCGATCAGATTGAACAGCGTGCCCCAAAACCAGAGCACGACCCACAGCGACAGCAGAAACAAACCACCGACCAGCCCGATATGAAAATTATTCCAGCTGTGCTGAAACAGCTGAACATAAGGGAACACGGCACGACCGCTCCTCTGAAAAATCTGCAGAAACGGCACCGCGATGTAAATCGCGATCATCGAAGCGGGGATCCACGTGACCGACCTTGCCTGATCGCCCGTCGGAACACTGTTGGCAAACTCCAGGGGGACCATCAGCGATACCCAGCACGTCACCGCGCCGAAAATCAGGCCGCTGATGCCCGCCAGCACGAGCAATCGGACAACGTCGCGCCCGGTCCAGGTGAAATGAAGAACGGCGCCACCAAAAGCAACGAACGCGAGCAGTGACGCATTAATCGCTGTCGCCGGCTGCGTTGCCGGCGACTGTTCGAGCAGGTACCAGATACACAATCCCTGCGCGACGCCGACGGCAGAAAGAAATACTCGCTCATTATTCACTGTGCCTTCCCCATCGAAACGACCGCAACGCCCCCCACGACGGCGAAGGTGCGCCCTATAGAGACAACTGAGACATCGCATTGTGCACTACCGCACATTTTCGGCCCAAAGAAGCCGTTTATAGTTTTCGCAACCGACCCGATCGGCACATCCACAGACGCGCTCCCCGCCCAGGGCGGAGACCACCGCATTGCGGCTGATACGGGGAATACCGGATATTTCAGGAGTGCCCGATGAAAAGCGTCTTGTGTTTTATCGCGTTGCTGGCCGTATCGCTGCCTGTTCACGCCACTTTGTACAAGTGCACGGCCGCGGACGGAAGCGTGGCTTTTCGTGACAGACCCTGCCAGGCGCAGAAGCAGGAAATCCTCAAGGAGATTACCTATTCACACCCGAAGCCCAGCTCGACGCCAGCGTACGGTCACAACGCGGTGAACAGACCCTACGCGGCCGCGAACCCGACGTCGGATGACATGGAAGATTTTTTACCATTGAGCGGATCAAGGCGCTGGAAGGGGGTAGGAAATCGTCCAATCGCAGCCCGTTGGGCAAGGCATATCTGGCATTCCTGAGAACGCTAAAAAGCTGCGATCGCGCCAGCGTGACGAACGTTGTCTCCCGAAAGATGAAGCAGTCGTTGAATGCCGCATACGACAAGGACGCCGCCCAGGCCAGGGAAGAATGCAGGATGCTGGCGATGTTTCTTCCCGGCAACCTCAAAGACGCCAGCGAGGTGATAAACGGCAGCCGGGGAACGATCCAATGGCTCACCGTTAAAACCGATGCCAACGGCACGATGAAGTCCGAAACAACTCAGGACTTCGTCAACGAAGGCGGCGTTTGGCGTTTCGGCGACTGAGGAGTTACGACGTTATGCTCATCTGGCTGGCACCTTTGGCGGGAGCTCCCAGACGGCACGGCCGTAATTCTCGGCAGCTTCTTCCCACACCAGCGAGACATGGGTGATACCCGAATTGATGTCACGCTGAAATCGTTGGATGGGATTGGCGAGATAGGTCGACGTCGCCCCAGCCATCAGCGTTAGACTGTTGGCCACCTTGCCCACCAACCGCGCCACATAGGCAGCGTCACGCTGCGAGGCCAGCGCGTCGATTGGCGACGGCGGGCCACCAGCCTCGCCCCATTTCATCAACTCGGCCAGGCGGTGGCGCATGATCAGCTCAGCCGCATGGATGTCGGTCAACACCTCCGTCAGCTTCATCTGGTTGGCAACGCGCTCAACCTGCTGCTCGCCGGAGAAGAGTGCTTTCTTGCCGATCAACGTCGCTCGAACCGCCTCCGCCATCCCGTTCGCCATTCCTATCAGCGCAGCGGGAATGCCCCAGACTGCCGGCCAGGCGAAGGGCAGTCGCGCCAGCGGAGTGCCGTGAGCCCGACCGCCAGGCGTAGTGCCGGCCGCCAGGTCGCGGATCGACACGCGGCGATGCTCAGGCACGAACACGTTGTCGAGGATCAGATCCTTGCTACCCGTACCGCAAAGGCCGGACACAAACCAATCGTCCTCGATGGCAACATCGCTGCGCGGGATCATCATCCAATCAAGGCAGGTGGGGCTTGGCTTCAGGATCATGAACCAGCTCGCGAAGTCGCAGCCGCTTGAGAATTTCCACTGACCGGACAGGCGGTATCCGCCCTCGACCGGCTCCAGCTGGCTGCGCGGCGCGAATGACGCGGTCGAGCAGAGCTGGTCGTCACCAGTTGCCCAATACTCCTCCTGAGCTTCGATGGGAAACAGGCCCACCTGCCAGTTGTGAATGATGAACAGGTTGGCGATCCAGCCGCTTGACCCGCACGCGGTCGCGAGCGTGCGGATACATTCTGCAGCCGTGTCGATGCCGAGTTCGAACCCGCCAAAGCGCTTCGGCTGCAGGATCTTGTGGAACCCTGCAGCACGGAATTCCTGCACTGTTTCGTCGGACAGGCGGCGGTTCTCCTCGGCTTGTGCCGAACGCTCCCTCAGACGCGGCAGTAGTGCTTCGGCCCGATTGATCAGTTCTCCGCTGGTCGGAACCTCCAACTTCGCCCGTGCTTCTTCTGTGTCGATATTCGCCGCCCTCGGTGTCCCGGAATCGAATCGCCATAGTACGCCTTCTATCACCTCGATCGTCCAGCGCCCGATTATCCGGTCACTATCACTCGCACCCAGGGACCGCTTGAGAACCACCCCTGTCCATGGTTGCCATGTGTTGAACTGCCCCAGACCTGAACCAGACCAGAACCGATTCTTTGCGGGAAATTGTGAAAATAGCATCAGGGGATGCGGTTGTAGTTGTGATCTCGAAAGCGCTGACAAGAAAATGTGACGGTATAGGAGTCCGAAGTTTAACCGTGCCTCTGACAGCCGAGAATCCAC
>JAYGEV010000321.1:0-3856 GCA_046582225.1 Pseudomonadales bacterium | reverse complement strand
CCCATGAGTCATTCCCTATGATCCGACGCCTGCTCGTCACTTTGCTGGGGTTGCTGCTGTTGAGTGGCGGCTTCGTGTTCTCTTGGATTCAGGATCCGAACCGCTTCAAACCCGAACTGGCGAACCTCATTGAAGAACAGGCCGGCGCGCCGGTTGAGATCAACGGCGATCTCGCCTGGCGACTGTTCCCGCCGCTATCGCTTACTGCAAAATCGATCACTGCCAACGTCGATGGCGTGGCCTGGTCGGCCGGCTACCTCGCCCTGGACCTGGACGTTCTGACCATCATTCAAACCCGCGACGTTGACCGTTGGCGAATCGAGTCTCTGACCTTGCGCGACGTCACGGTGACCGACGATTCGGGGGTGCTCGACATGCGCTCACTCACTGTATCCAATTTCGCGATGGGGACAGCGGCTCCGGTGACCGCATCGTTGATCTACACGCCGCTGGATGCCGAACCCATACCGCTGGAACTCACCGCGCTGGTCGCATACCAATCCAGCCCGGCGCTCATCTCGATTGCCGACGCGAATTTTTCCAGCACGGTGGCTGCCGGTGTCTGCAACCTCGAAGCAACCACGGCTTCATTACCTAAAGCTGAGGAGCCTGGAGCTGAGGAGCCTAAACCTGAGGATCTGATTCCGGTCGAGGTCTGGCGCAGCTATGACTGGCAAGGCCAATGCGACTTCGAGCATCTCACCGGCGCCGATTATCGTTTCGAGGGCGCGACCGTGGTGCTTACGAACATCGACGGGGCCGGAGAAAACGTTCTGCGCCTGCCCGAGTTCTTCGGTGGAAGCGCAACGGTGACCCTCGCTATCGACGCGCGCCGCGAACCCATCATGTGGAAATTCACGCCCGACCTGCAGAACGTGGACAACCAGCGCCTGATGGAATGGCTGGACCAGCGCCTGCAATGGGTCGCTCCACTCGCGTACGCCGGAACACTGGAACTGGAAGGCAACACGACCGACGAACTGGTCGCATCACTGTCCGGAGAAACTAGTTTCGATGCCGGCAAGGGCGCCATCTCTATCGGCATGATCAAACAGCCGCTGCTCGCGATCGCCACCCTGCTGCAGGAACCTGAGAAGATCAGCAGCTGGCCTGACGTCTGGAACTACGAGCGTCTCGTGGGAAACTGGCGTGTCGACAAACAGCACCACATCGTGGAACTCGCCCTCGACAATCTCACCGTGGTCGCAGATGGCGACTACGATGCAGCGACTGACGATCTGGACATGCTGGCAGAGCTTACGTTCAAAACGCTGCCCGAAGGCACGATGTTCGAGGTCAATCCCCTGCTCATGGACCTGCCTATTCCGGTGCGCTGCCGTGGTGCGTTGGAAAGTCCGAACTGCCGGGTAGACGAAAAGGCAGCACAACGGCTGGTGGCCTCGATGCTGACCAGCCGCGAGGGGAGCGCCATGCGAGAGAAGCTGAACCAGAAAATCGAGGAAAAGGTCCCCGAAGAGTATCGCGACGCCGCGCGCAGCATTCTCGATCTGCTGGGCGATGTGCTGGAAGATCGCGAAAACCGGGACTAACAGAAAGTACAACGTTGGATTGGTTCGCGAAACAACTGCTGATCTGGTTCGACCATCACGGTCGCAAGGATCTTCCGTGGCAGGCAGATCCCAATCCGTATCGCGTTTGGGTTTCCGAAATCATGCTTCAACAGACTCAGGTCACTACAGTAATTCCATTCTATCAGCGCTTCCTCACCACGTTCCCAACGGTCGAAGTGTTGGCGTCTGCGGATCTCGATGAGGTTCTGCATCACTGGACCGGGCTGGGTTACTACGCCCGCGCGAGGAACCTGCATAAAGCGGCGCGAATCATCGCGTCCGATTTCAACGGGTTGTTTCCTGTGGGAGTCGAGGCATTGAGTGAACTCCCCGGCATCGGTCGCTCGACGGCCGGCGCCATCGTCGCCATCAGTCAGGGACTACGAGCGTCTATTCTGGACGGCAACGTAAAGCGTGTACTGGCTCGTTTTCATGCGGTGCCCGGCTACCCCGGCGCGACCCAAACGTCAAAAATTCTGTGGAAGTACGCAGACCAACATACCCCCAGTGATCGGGTAGCGGATTACACCCAGGCCATCATGGACCTCGGCGCAACCGTTTGTGTGCGGCAACCAGACTGCTCGAGATGTCCCATCGGGGCCCGCTGCACGGCACATGCACGTAATCAGACCGATCGGTTCCCAGAAAAAAAGCCAAGGCAGGCCAAGCCCACACGTAAGGCACGCATGTTCCTCATCACCGATCCCGATCGCGCGTGCCTGCTGGAGCAGCGACCCGTGACCGGCATCTGGGGTGGCCTGTGGACACCGCCGGAACGAGATTCGGACTACTCGATTGTGCAGCTATGCCGAGAGTTCGGTATCGCCGAGGGCGACATCGAGGCGACCGATAAAGGTGCGCCATTCCGGCACACGTTCACCCACTTTTACCTCGACATTGAGCCCGTGTACGTCCGACTCAAACAGACTCCCGCGCTGGCACGCGACGGCACAGACGTGTTGTGGTACGCGGCCGGAAGCAAACTGCGAGTTGGTCTTTCCGCTCCGGCCGTTACACTGTTGCAGTCCCTGAGCGAGATTGACCTGACATGAGCCACAAGGTGCACTGCCGAAAATACGACCAGGAAATGGAAGGCCTCGAAACGCCGCCGCTGCCGGGCGCAGCGGGCCAGGAGATATTCGATACAGTGTCCAAAAAAGCCTGGCTGGAATGGCAGGATTTGCAAACCATGCTCATCAACGAACGGCAACTGAATCTGCGTGAGCCCGATGCCCGAAAATACCTCACCGAACAGCGACAACGATTCCTAAACAACGAGGCCGTGGACCACGCGGAAGGCTACAGCGCCCCAGAGTGACCGTCCGGCCGCAGTTGCTTGACGCCCCGCAAATGGCCCGCTTTAATACGCGGCCGTCGACGCCACACTAGCGCAGCAGTATCGCGAAAAACGGTATCGGGGTGTCACCTTCTAGTCTGGCCAGGTAGCTCAGTCGGTAGAGCAGCGGACTGAAAATCCGCGTGTCGGCAGTTCGATTCTGCCCCTGGCCACCAGTAGATCAACGACTTAGACCAAATCTCCTTTCCATCCTTTCCTAATATTCCCAGCTATTCCTAATAAGACTCACCGTCCGGGCTCTACCACCTCTGGTTTCACTCTATAGTGCTTGACCGCCGTCCCGACGTTGGCGTGTCCTAACAATTTTTTCGCGTGCTCCAAGTCGTCCAGATCGCTCGCCGTTTTTCGGCGTAGATCATGATCCGTAAATCGCTCTTTGAGCACTCCTTCAACTAGCGCTGATTTCATCTTTCGTTGCCAGATACTGCTGAAGCCACTCACGGTGTACGGTCTCCTGCACACGACACTCAACCCCAAAGCAGACATACCATTGTGCGCTGCACGCGTGCGCTTTCGGCCGAGGCTGTGTGAAAACTCCGGGGTCGAGAACAAAACGTGCATGAGAACGCTCTCGTTTGCCGTTCGCGCATACCAAGTTCTAAAGGAAGTCACTCTCATGCGCGTTTTTCAGCCACTTCGCGAAGGCAAAATAGTTTTCACACAGCCTCAGCCAAGAGCAGACAAAACCAGCACGGTTACTTGGAATGCTATTCGTGAATGTCTCGCCCTGTACAGTTCGATGCCAACAGTAGACTAGGGCATATACCAAATAGCCGATGTGATGGCGCGCTCTTGAATCGACTCGGGTTGCATCGGTTTGATGCCAAGCTTAACCGCATCGAAGGTTGACCAACGAGGCGTTGGTATCCCCAAAACCCTGACGTAGTAAAATGCTTCTGCAGCAGGGTTAAATTCCGGGTCAGACCAA
>JAYGEV010000266.1:0-9481 GCA_046582225.1 Pseudomonadales bacterium | reverse complement strand
CAAAACCATGCAGATCGAGCGCTTGCTTGAGGCCCTGGGTTTTCATCACGTCGGTGTGCAAAGCACTTCCGTGATCGAACGGGTTTATGTTCTTCTCCACCCCTTCGGGATTGACGTACACGATCAGCTCCATGCCGCTGTCCCTGATCATCTCGTCGCGAAACCGGTACATCGCCTGGAACTTCCAGCGGGTATCCACATGCATCAGTGGAAATGGCGGCACGCTCGGGTAGAACGCCTTTCTGGCCAGATGCAGCATCACCGAGCTGTCTTTGCCCACCGAGTAGAGCATGACCGGATTTTCCGCCTGGGCCATCACCTCGCGCATGATATGAATGCTCTCCGCCTCCAACCGGTCGAGGTGCGAAAGCACGCCGTCGGCACCGCCGCTGGCGGGCGTGGATCTAGGAACCACCGAGTCGTAACGTATCGCGGTATGCACGGATTGATACGCAAGCGTGGCCATACGCGCGCGGGCTCCGCAAGGCAGCTCGAGGTCATGGGTCTTGCGCTCGGCGACCAGTTCTCGACACAGTCCGGTGATCTCACCGTGAGGCCACAGCAGCACCGGTTTAGGCGTGGCCCGCCCAACACCGGCGAAAGCACCGACGATCGCATCCAGACCGTGCAGCAACGACGCCGAATCCAGCTGCTCGGCATCGCAATAAATCCAACGCCGCCCCATGCGGCCATCGTTGACCATCAGCACGAGACCTGCCCGGGACGAAGGGTGAATCTGCACCACCAGCGACAAGGTTCGTTTGCGCCGGGCTTCGGCCTCAAGACTTTCGGCCACCGCAGCTATCGGCGCGCGGCCCATCTCGTCACGAACCTGCTCAACCTTTAATGCCTCTGGCAGCAGATCCGACTTCTCCAGCAACCGCTCGGTAGAGCGCAACGTCTGGTCGCTTCCGGTCTCGTTCAACAGATCGTGGACAGCGGCGGTGTCCCAACACATCAACGCTCCGCTGCAATCGGTTCGATTCTTAGATAAGGGTTCTGGCAGGTCCACCGGTGGCTCGCATCCTGTTGTGTGGCAAAGGTGTCGCAAACCGCAACCTATACGTGTTTATCGTGACATTCAACGGCCGTTTGGCGGTAAATTGTAAAATATCTTATGCCCATTGCTTATTGCGACACTCGATTACGCGACATCATGATGGTTTATTGGTGCTCTCAAGAAGGTTTCGGTCGTGGCGGGAGCAGGATGATGGTGAACGCTGCCGGAATGACCACCAGCAAAAACAGCAGCCAGGCACCGTTGTAGCTCCCTGAGGTATCTCGCAGATATCCGGCGACCCACGGACCGATGGCGGCCAGCGTGGTAAAAGGACCTACCATGCCCATCACCTGTCCAAACGCTGCGGGTCCGAACCGGCTGCCGATGATGGCGCCGAGCAGTGGCAGAAATCCCCCGGCAGCAAACCCGAGCAGCGCGCTGATCACTACCAGTTGCAGGTAGCCAGGGTCGAGCATCATTAAGCCCAACGTCACGACCAGCACGGCAATGGCGATCGCGTACAACCAGCGATGGTCCCAGCGATCGGACATCGCGCCAAAGAAGATTTTTCCGCCAACCATCACGATGGCCATGAGCGAGACCAGATACGAGGTCGCTTGCGCATCAATGCCCAGGTCGGCCGCGTACGGGGCAAAGTTCTGTTGCGCAGCGCCAAAGGCAGCGACCATCGGGGTAAATGCCAGCACCGTTACCCAGAATGCCCGCTGCTGGAGAATTCCCACCGTCGTCCAACTCGGATAAATGTGCGCGCTCATGCCAGGCGGTACTTCGAGGTCTGGTTCGGGAACCACGCCGCGATCTTCGGGCGTATTGCGCACCACCACCCAAACCACCGGCACGATCACAACGACCACCAGCGCTGCCAGAATCAGGTTCGCCTGTCGCCAACCGTAGGCGGCCAGCAGATACGTCACCAGGACCGGCAACGCGAAGCCCCCCAACGACGTCCCAACCGAGGACAGTCCGACGGCGGTGCCGCGGCGGCGAAAAAACCACTTCGCTGCCAGGGTTTGCGCCGCCAGCGGTCCCGCGAGGAGCGCGCCGGCAACGAAGAACACGCCGTAGATTACGCCAATCTGCCACAACGCGGTGGCCTGGGACGACAACGCAAGCGCCGCGGCGAAACCCAGCGCCCCCACAACAACGAGCGTCCGGATAGACATGCTATCCATGGCTCGACCGGCAAACGGCGATACGCAGCCCATGATCATCTGCGCCGACACCAGGATGGCCATGACATCACCGCGGCTGGCGCCGAACTCCGCCCGCCAGGGCGCGACCCAGAACGTAAAGCAGAAAAAGCCGATGCCGAAGATCACCGCCTGAAACAGCATGCTTACGGCAAGAATGTTCCAACCGAAGTAGTAGCCCGCTGACTGCGCGATGGGTAACCGAACCTCGTTAGAAATCTTGTAAGCCTCCCCGCATCCTGCAACGATAGCACGCGCATCGAAAGCATCCGATAACCGCCAGCAAGCCGGAGGGCAGAATGGACTTCAGCGACACCGCCGAAGAATCCGCGTTCAGAGACGAGTGCCGAACCTGGCTCAGCGCGAACATACCAACGCCGGAAGAACTCGATGGCCTGACCGGAATTCAGGCGGCCAAGCTCTGGCAGAAACGTAAATATGAGGGCGGCTGGGCGTGTATCCGCTGGCCCAAAGAGTACGGTGGCCGCGACGCGACGCCGATCCAGCAGGTCATCCTCAACCAGGAGGAAATCCGCTTCGATGTCCCCTTGAGTCCATTCACCATCGGACATGGCATGGCGGCGCCGACTCTGATGGCCTGGGCCACCGATGAACAGAAGCAGCGTTTGCTGCCACCGCTTGCAAGCGGTGAAGAAGTCTGGTGCCAGCTGTTCAGCGAACCTGCGGGTGGGTCGGACCTTGCTGCGCTGCGCACACGCGCCGTGCGCGACGGCGACGACTGGGTGATCAACGGCCAGAAGATCTGGACCTCGGGCGCGCAACACTCCGATTACGGCATTGTGGTGGTGCGCACCGACCCAACCGTGGCCAAGCACAAGGGCTTGAGCTACTTCTTCCTGGACATGCACTCGCCAGGGATCGAGATCAAACCCATCAGGCAGATCTCCGGTGATTCCGGATTCAACGAAGTCTATTTCACCGACGTACGTATTCCCGATTCGCAACGGCTCGGCGAAGTCGGTCAGGGATGGCAGGTGGCCCTTACCACGCTGATGAACGAGCGCGCGTCCATCGGCGGCAGTCCGGTCCGCGTTGGTTTTGATGCGATCTTCCGGCTTGCACAAAAAGTCATGATCGACGATCGACCCGCCATTGATAACGGCGAAGTTCGCGCCAAGCTGGCGAACTGGTACGTTCAGGAAAGCGGGCTGAAGTTCACCGGCTACCGTTCGTTGACCGCCTTGTCACGAGGTGAAACGCCCGGACCGGAAAACTCCATCGGTAAGCTGGTGAGCGCGCCAAAGACTCAAGACATCGCCTCGTTCGCACTGGATCTGCTCGAGGCCAGCGGCGCCATCTGGGATCCTGATCTGTCCGCAGAAGCCGGGTTGTTTCAGGAAACCTACATGCGCGTGCCCGGCTCACGCATCGCCGGTGGTACCGACGAGATCATGGCGAACATTATCGCCGAGCGAGTTCTCGGACTTCCGCAGGACGTGCGTGTAGACAAAGGCGTCCCGTTCAACGAGGTGCCTACCTCCGACTAGAGCCGCAGGCCAGAGCCGCAGGCCGGGTCAGCCTGCGGAACGTTCCAGCAGCTCGGCGATGAGAAATCCGCCAGCTTTCAGGTTGCCGATGAACTGCTCCTCAAAAACATCCGGCACCGAGCCGGTGACAATGTCGCTTTCCATCAGCGCGTCTGCCCAGGCGCGCACCAGCGGGTAGTCGTTCAACAGGCCTGTCTCGAGCCACCGCTCGACGATCAGAAAACGTTGCAGAAACGGTGCATAGGCGGCATCAACGAGGCTCAACTCAGGCCCATTGAAATACGGTCCGTCGTTGCCACGCTCATTTGCCAGCGCTTCTTCGAGCTTCTCGAGGCGCGCTCGGGCTGTTTTCTCGCGCTTCTCGCTGCCTTCTTCGGACTTCGCGTAGTAGATGCCGCTCAAGCCGCCAGCAAAGGTTGGTACAAAATCGGTCCAGGCCCGGTTTCGTGCACGCTTGATCGGGTCTTCCGGATGCAGCTGGGGTGCAACCACATCGTCAAGGTACTCGGCGATCGCGTTGGATTCGAACAGCACCTCGCCGTCGACCTGAAGAACCGGCACTTTTCCATGGGGCGAGATTTCTAAGAACCAGTCGGGTTTGTTGCGAAGATCGACGTAGGTGACGTCAAACTCTACGTTTTTGGCGCGCAAAGCAATCACGGCGCGCTGAACCCAGGGTCAGGTAGGCGCGCTGGTCAGCTGGTATTTGCGTATCGACGCGGTATTCGAAGCCATGTCTGGTCTCCCGGTAATGTGTCGCCTTGCGTGTCGCCCCAGTGTTCGTCGAGGCTAACCGTTTGTAGCGACCGTGTCACCAAAGCTGCTTTCCAGCCTCAGCAGTTCGCTAGCGCGCACACGGTAAATCTGCGAACGTAACCCCATGAGATTGAGGATCGTTGTTGGACTGTGCTGCGCGTACGGCGCGAGCGCTGCACCCGCGTTCGGCCAGGCTGCCGGCGATGCAGAGATCATCGACACCTTGGAAGGTGTGCCGCGACATCATATCGTGGTGGAGAATCTGCTAGACGCAGATGTAGACATCATCCTCGACGGACGCGTGGATGAGCCGATCTGGCGCCAGCTGCCCTACTACGACAACATGATCGTTTACGTTCCTGGAACCGGCGAGCCTGGCTCCTACCGCACAGAGACACGCATGCTGGCCACCGAGCGCGGCTTGTACGTGAGCGGGGTGATGTACCAGCCGCCAGAATCCCTGTCTGCCCGTTTGTCGCGACGCGATGACTTCATCGATCGCGACCAGTACGGAATCACCTTGGACACCACCGGTGAGGGTCTTTACGCCTACTGGTTCATGGTCGGCCTCGGCGACTCTCTGGGCGACGGCAAGCTCCTGCCCGAGCGCAACTACGAACGGGATTGGGACGGCGCCTGGTCCGCGCGCTCGGCAACCTTCGACGAAGGTTGGAGCGCCGAGTTATTCCTGCCCTGGTCCATGGTGGACCTGCCGCGCACCAACGGCCCGCGCAAAATTGGTTTTGCTATCACCCGGGGGGTGGCGCATGCGGACGAGCGTTACCAGTGGCCCGGGTATCCCTACAGCTCTTCGCGGTTTGTTACGGCCCTGAACCTGATGGAGATCTCCGGCGTACAACCGCGCACGCAACTCTCGCTGATTCCGTATGCCACAACCACCATCGATCGCGCGCGCGGCGATGAAGAAATCCGAATAGGCGCCGACTTCAGCTGGCGGCCCTCACCCAAGCTCAAGCTGACCGGGAGCGCATTTCCGGATTTCGGCGCCGTGGAAGCGGACAACGTGGTATTGAACCTCACCGCATTCGAGACATTTTTCCCGGAGAAGCGATTATTCTTCCTCGAAGGCAACGAGGTGTTCCAGACCACACCGCGCTCGAGCCTGGGCAACATCAGCCGAACGATCACGAATGACAACTTCGCGACCACGTCGCGCCAGGTCTTTCGCTCGGATTTTCACCCCGCGCCAATCTCTCTGGTGAACACGCGCAGAATCGGCGGCACCGCAAACCAGGTCACCGTGCCCGAGGGCGTTACGCCGAACTACGGCGAGCGGGACCTGCCCACCGACCTGCTGGGCGCGGCCAAGATTACCGGTACGGTGGGCAACTTGCGCTATGGCGCCCTGGTCGCGATCGAAGACGACGTGGAATGGCTGGGCAGCACCGACGGGCTGGATTCGGATATCGACATCGATGCATCGGGAAGAGACTTTGCCATCGCCCGGTTTCTGTACGAAAGTGTGGGCGCCTCCCGCAAATCCATCGGCTACATTGGCACGCTCGCCAGCGGGCCACTCTACGATGCCATGGTCCACGGGGTTGACGGCCACTACACGAGCAGCGCCGGTCACCTCATCGCGGATGTACAACTGATCGCCAGCGACGTCGACCACGTTTCCGGATACGGCGCGATGCTGGACGTGAAATATGCTCGAGGCTCCCGACTTCAGCACAAGCTGGAACTCGACTACTTCGACGCAGACATCGACGTCAACGACGTGGGCTTTCTTAGCCGCAACGACTATGTCGGTGGCCAGTACGTGCTCGCCTACGCCAAAACCAGAGCGCTGGGCAGCATCAACGAAATCCTCGGCACGCTGGTCGTTCGCCAGCAGTTCAACCTCAGCGAAGGCCAGGTGGTGGACAGCGGAATATTCTGGCGCAATTCCATGGTGCTTCCCGGGCGCACCACCATCAAGACCGCCGTGGCGTACCTGCCAACCCGCTGGGAAGACGTGGACAGTCGTGGAAACGGCGCCTACAAGGCACAGGATCGCTGGTGGTTCGATGCGCAGATCACCACCGATGCGAGCAACAAGTTCAGCTACTCAGCCAGCGCCGGCGCGCTGCAGGAAGACCTCGGCGACTGGACCTACAGCGCCACTGCTGGCGTGACTATTCGCGCCAGCGATCGGCTGTCTGTGGACCTGGATGTTCGCTACAAACGTCGCGATGGCTGGATCGTGTACCGGGGCGATCGAAACTTCGGCTCCTATCACGGGCCCGATCTGCAGCCGAGCCTCGATCTGAACTGGTTCATCGCGCCCAGACATCAGCTGCGCGTTTCGCTGCAGTGGGCGGGGGTGCGCGCGGAGCAGCGGGAATTCTTGGAGATCCCTGCGGGAGATGGAAAACTGGTGCCGGCCGATCCTGATTCCGAGCAGGACTTTAACGTGAGCATCCTCACCGCCCAGGTCCGCTATCGATGGGAAATCGCTCCGCTGACCGACTTCTATCTGGTGTACAACCTCGGCAACAACCGGCCCGTCGACCCGGACACCGGTTTCTCGGATCTGTTTAAAGACGCATTCGACGACCCTGTTGTCGAAAGCTTTGTCGCCAAGCTGAGGTATCGCTTCGGGACCTGATGCTCAGGAAACGAGCGCTCTGGCCGCCGCTGGAGACGGTCCTCCAGGCAGGAACATCACCACGGCATCATCAAATCCGGCATCGGCAAACCTGCCGAATCTGTCTTTAAGCTCACCGAGGTCGGTATCCGAATCGAGTAGAAGCGTCGACACGATGGCTCGCTCACCGCCGGCCCCTCGATAGCGCTGCAACGCCGAGATGACTTCCGCAGGCGTGCGGTAGTGCCCGGAGGCGATCCAGCCATCGAAGTGCTTCGCGGCCCGCTCCACGCCGTTGCCCCAGGAACCAAGAAACAGCGGTGGTCCACCCTTCACCGACGACCACGGCGACAGCTCAACCCCATCGGAGCCACCATTGGCGAATATCGTTTTAAGCCGTTCTACGCTGGAGGAGAGCTTTCGAAAGCGTGCCTCGTAGGCGCGATCGAACGCGGCGAAGTCACTTTCCGTAGAACCTGCGCCGATTCCGAACAGCAGGCGATCGCCGCAGATCTGCATCAGCGAAAAAATACGGTGCGCCAGATCCACCGGATGGTACAGCGGCACCTGCAGTACCGCGGTGCCAAGCTCGACGCTCTCGGTCACCGTTGCGGCAACGGACAACGTCACGATCGGGTCCGTGGTCATAAAGCCCCGGCCGATGGCCTGGGCAGACCACAGGCTGTCGAACCCTTCGTCCACATAGGTGCGCGCCTGCTCGGCCAACATGTTCGCGGCCGACGAATTCGACACCGGCCCCAGCAGCGCTCCAAGTCGCATCAGCAACCCCTCGTTTATCGTCTAAACACTGCGCCCACCGTCCACATTGATGCTCGTGCCGGTTAAGAACTCGGCATCATCCGAGGCCAGGAACGTCACCGCGGCGGCAATATCACGCGGCTCCGCCAATCGCCCGCGCGGGATGGTGCTGATCAGCCGTTCGCGCATCTCGTCGCTGAGTTCATCGCTGCCGGTGGCGCCTTTCATGAATCCGGTAGCCGCGGCCACCGGATTGACCGCATTCACGCGAATGTTGTTGCGGGCCACCTCGAGGGCAAGCCCCTTGGTCATCGTCAGCACCGCGCCTTTCGTCGCGTTGTACGGCGTGACCCCGGGACGCGGTGCAATGGCCCCGATTGACGCGATGTTGACGATCACGCCACCGCCCTGCTCGATCATCAGCGGAATCACGTGCTTGCAGCCGAGGAACACACCGCGAACGTTTACTGCGAACACCGCGTCAAACTCTTCAACGGTGAGCTTCCACATCAGCTTGTTCAAATGCGAGTAGCCGGCATTGTTGACAAGCACATCCACGCGACCGAACGATTCAACCGCGCCTTGCATCAATGCCACCATTTCGGACTCGGATGACACATCGGCGGTAATTGCGACCGCCGACCCGGCGATGCCCGAAGCAACCTGCGCGGCCGCGTCAGCGTTGATATCTGACACCACCACGTTGCCGCCTTCAGCGGCGAACCGGCGGGCTATCTCCGCGCCGAAACCAGAGCCCGCGCCGGTCACCACCACAGTCCTGTTTTCAAATCGAGTCATCGTTCTGATTCCGTCCTGGTCTTAAGTTCCGCAAGAATTTCCTCGGTGTGCTCACCGAGCTTCGGGGGCCTCTGATACAGATTGGTCGGGGTGGCCGTGTACTTGATCGGGTTGGCGACGATGGTTACCGACGGATTGTCTCCGGGCAGATCCACCTGGTCGATCATGCCGCGGGCCTGCACGTGCGGGTCGGCATAAATATCGGCCGCCGTGTTGACCGGACCACAGGGGACCTTGCCACCAAGCGCTTCAACCACCTGCTGCTTTGTCAGCGGGGCCGTCCAATCCGATATCACCGCCTCTACAAAAACCCGGTTTCGGGCTCGCACATGCACGTTGCGGGTTCTCTCATCGGCAATCAGATCCTCCCGCCCAATGATTTCGCACAGCACCTGCCAATGGCCAGGACCAGGAGCGGCAATTGACACTCCGCCGTCGCTGGTGGGAAAGATGCCGAACGGGCACAACATCGGGTGATGCGAGCCGCGCGGCCCCAGGGCAACATGGTCATAGCCGTAGTTGGCGATGGCGGTTTCGCTCAAAAACATCACCGCATCGTACATCGCAATATCCAGAAACTGCCCTTCGCCGGTGCGCCGCGCATGATGAATGGCAGAGACGACACCTAACGCCAGCAGGGTGCCCGGATACAGATCACCAACGCTGGCCCCGGCCGGAAACCCGCCACCGTTATCAGGTCCGGTCAAATGCGCAATGCCACCCATGCTCTGGGCCACGATGTCGTAGGCAGGCCACGACGCGTACGGGCTTTCGCCGGTGCGCGGATCGCCGAAACCCCGCACGCAGCCGTATACGATCGCCGGGTTGCGCTCGCGCAGCACGTCATAACCGACCCCCA
>JAYGEV010000192.1:0-3169 GCA_046582225.1 Pseudomonadales bacterium | reverse complement strand
CGTCAGAGGTAATGTACGGAAAATCCAGGACATTGATCTTGATGCGCTCGGCGTTCCAGTAGAGCGCGTTTTTCTCCATGCGCACGTGGGCGCCGTGCACCCAGCGTGCGAGTACGAACGGCCCATTGTAAATCAGCGTGTCGGAGTCCGAGCCGTAGCGCCCGCCGGTGGATTCATAGAAATCCTGACGGATGGGGCCGTAGGTGGGAAACGCGACCAGCTTGTCAAAATACGCCACCGGGCGTTCGAACACGACCTCCAGCGTGTGATCATCGAGCGCTCTCACGCCGAGTTCTGAGAGTGGTTTGCCGCCCTCGTTGATGGCCTGACCGTTCTTGACCGGGTATACGATGAACGCATACTCCGAGGCGTTGGCCGGATCCACAGCCAGGCGCCAACTGAACACGAAGTCGTGCGCGGTTACCGGCACGCCGTCGCTCCAGCGCGCGTCGTGGCGTAGCCAGAAGGTCGCGCCGGCTGCGGTCATCTCCCAGCGCTCCGCCATACCCGGCGCCAGGCGATTGTCCTTGTCGTAGCGCAACAGGCCTTCCATTACGTGCCCCAGAATCATCCCGCTTACCTGGTCGGTGGCAAGAGAACTGTTCAGCTGCGGCGGTTCCTGGCTCAGGAACAGGGTAACGGTCTTGGTCTGGGGGTCGACGGCAACGCTGGCGGTTGCGGTCGCGCCGGTGAGGCTCGATGCCCAGGACAGGGCATACATCAGGATTACCACGGCGCCGATGCTGCTGACCGCGAAGGTCAGCAGTTGCTTTCCGGCAGAACGAGTAAAAGAGTCTTCGCTGCTGACGGACGTGCTCAAAATCCGCTCCTAGGCGACCACCCGTAGAAGGTTTCCCACCACCCGCTCCAGATGCATGAGACTGTTGCACACGTCCACCTGATGGCAGTACGCGGAGTACTTCCGCATTTCCGAGTCACCCACACCCCAGGAATTTCGCGGTTCCGGGTTCAGCCAGATCATCCGTTTGCAACGGTCGTACATCTCCTTGAGGGTGTCGGTACGCGGATCGCCATAGTTGTTGCGCGCATCGCCCAGAATGACGATTGTGGTGCGATTGTCCACATCGTCCAGGCATAGCTTTTTGAAATCTCCGAACGCCTGGCCATAGTCGGTGGAACCGCCGCTGTAGTCACGAATTGTTTTGGCGATGGCGTCTTCGAGGTTGTTGTGCTCGAACAGGTCGGTCACTTCGCCGAGGTCCGAGGAAAACGCGAACGAGCGCACCTTGGGCATGACCGCTTCCAGACTGTACAGAAACATCAACATGAAGCGCGCGTAGTTGGCGACCGACCCGGACACGTCGCAAATCGCGAACACCTTGGGTCGGTCAATTGTCACTGACTTCCAATGCAGGTCGAAGATAGCGCCGTCGTAAGCCATGTTGTGACGCAGGGTGCGCGGAATGTTGATCTGCCCGCGCTTGAAGACCTTTTTGCGCCGCGAGTGCAGCGAGGCCAGCTTCTTAGCCATGCGGAAAACGATTTCCTGGATCATCCGGAAGCTTCGGTGCTCGACGTTGGACAGCTTCACCTTGCGCAGCAGTTCCTCGCGCAGGCGCTTGCCCGATACGTCGGCGTGGAGCAGAAACTGTCTTTCAACGTAATCGCGGATCTGTTCGCGAAGCCAGTCGCGCCGATGCCGTAGCTCCTGGCCCAGGCGTCGCTCCGGCACGCTGGGCGCCTGCCGCAGGCTCGAGATCTCGCGGTTCAGGTCGGCAAGGCCCATCTGCTCCATGATTCTGCGGGTGAACAGACCCTTTTGGGTGAAAACCTCGATGTCGCGCACATTGACCGCTTCGCCGGCATTGGCTACCGCAACCGAGAGTTCGACCTTGGAGTCGCCCATGATCAGCTGACCGAGTTCGGAGGTCGGCTCGGCCACCTCCCCCGGGCCGAGGTTTTCTTCCTCCTCATCGGGTGCGCCAACGGCTTGTTTGCTCTTCTTGCCGCCGCCTGTTCCTCCGCCGCGACCCTCATTTCCTTCAGCGCCTTCTGTTCCGGATGCGCCTCCTGCTTCAGCTTCGGGGTGGTCGGAGGCCGAGGCCTCTTCGCCATCGACAGCGCCATCGCGACTGCCCTGCACATTGTTGAACGAGAAATACTGGTCGAAGCAATTGTCGAAGGTTTCTTTTTCGTCGGCCGTTTTCGGCAGCACCAGAGACAGTGATCGTTTCAGCGCGGCACGACTGGTGTAGCCCACCAGCTCGACGGTATTGAACGCATCCAGTGTTTCCGCGGTTGAAATACGGACTTCAGAATTGCGCAGCGCGCGAATGAAGTTGGCGAGCGTGCGATCCATATAGATCTATTTCAGCACCTTGCTGGTCAGGGTGGTGATCTCGGCGTCGACGTTTTCGATGTCTTCCTGAAATTTCAGGATCACGTTCAACGTGTCGCGCACCAGTTGCGGATCCAGGGATTCGGTGTGCAGCAACAGCAGGGTGCGCGCCCAGTCGATGGTTTCGCTGATGGCCGGTACCTTTTTGAGATCGAGATCCCGTAATTCCTGAATGAACGCGACCAGCTGGCGTCGGAGCTCCGGCGGAATCTCCGGGACCCGGGCGTGGATGATGCGTTGTTCCAGATCAACGTCGGGAAACGGAATGTACAGGTGCAGGCAGCGACGTTTCAGAGCGTCGGAGATCTCCCGGGTATTGTTGCTGGTGAGGAATACCATGGGCGGCTTGTGGGTCGCCTTGATGGTGCCGATCTCGGGAATGGAGACCTGAAAGTCGGAAAGCATTTCCAGCAGCAGCGATTCGAATTCGTGATCGGACTTATCGACCTCGTCGATCAGCAGCACGCAGCCGTTTTCCTCTTTCAAAGCTTTGAGCAGCGGCCTGGGCTCCAAAAACTCTTCGGAGAAAAATATGTCACCGAATTCGTGCAGCCGATCGACCGACTGGGCGAAGCCTTTGGCCCCCTGCAGCACCTCGTGCAGAGTTTCTTTCAACACCTGGGTATAGAGCAGCTGCTTGCCGTATTTCCACTCGTAGATGGCCTTGGATTCGTCCAGACCTTCGTAGCACTGCAGCCTTATCAGCGGCAGCGCAAACATCTCGGCGGCGGTTTTTGCGAGCTCCGTCTTGCCCACTCCGGGTGGGCCTTCGATGAGAATGGGTTTGTGCAGGTGGTAGGCGAGATAGAC
>JAYGEV010000531.1:0-2948 GCA_046582225.1 Pseudomonadales bacterium | reverse complement strand
GGGCTGGTCGTCGGCGTGATCACTATTCCCCAGGCCATTGCCTACGCTTTTCTCGCTGGCCTGCCGCCCCAGGCCGGCTTGTATGCATGCCTGGCACCGATGGTCATCTACGCGGTGCTCGGTTCCTCGCGGCAACTGGTGGTCGGGCCCGTGGCCATCGCAGCTCTGATGGTCGCGGCCGCCATTGGCCAGTACGCACCGTTGCACAGCGAAGCTTACCTTGGCATCGCCACCGTGCTTTGCCTGCAGGCGGGCGTGTTCCTATGGCTGTTGAGGGTCTGGAACATGGGCGGAGTCGTCAACCTGTTGAGCCACCCGGTGATCGTTGGATTCGTCAACGCCGCCGCACTGTTGATCATCATCAGCCAGATCAGCGCATTCACCGGGATCGCCGGTGGCACATCAACCAACCCACTCGATCGGCTGCTGCTGTTGCTCGCCAACGCCGAATCAGTCAACGCCGCCACGGTCGCTGTTGGTGCAGGCTGCTTCATCGGCCTGTGGCTGGTGCGAAGCTGGGCAGTGCCGGTCGCGCGAATTCTGCTGCGACCTTTTGGCCGAGGTCTCGAAGATCAGCACGCCATCTCGCGGCTGGGACCATTGCTGGTCGCTTCGACCGCAGCACTGGTCGTGGGAGGATGGGATCTGGATGTCGGCGCCGGTGTCGCTACCGTTGGTCATGTGCCGTCCGGGCTGCCCAGCTTTACGTTGCCGCCATTCAACTGGGAGATGTGGACGGACCTGGCACCGTCTTCCGCCATGATCGCCGTAGTGGCCTATGTTGAGAGCTTCTCCATCGGTACCACGCTGGCTACCCGAAAACGAACTCGCGTGAACGCCAACCAGGAACTGATCGCTTTGGGCGCCGCAAATATCAGCGCTGCATTCACCGGAGCGTATCCCGTGGCGGGCAGTTTCTCCCGCTCAAGCGTCAACTACGATACCGGCGCCCGCACCCAGGTGAGTTCGCTGGTTTGCGCGCTCGTTGTCATGCTGACTTTGCTATTCTTTACCCCTCTTTTCACGCGGCTACCGCATGCAGCACTCGCCGCAATCGTCATCACATCAGTGACCGGGCTGATCGATTTCCGAAGCTTTCGGACTCACTGGCGCATCTATCCGGAAGATAGCGTGACTCAACTTGTCACGCTGACAACGGTGCTGCTGTTTGGCGTGGAAGCCGGCTTGATCACCGGCGTGGTGCTTTCCATCGCGTTTTTCGTGCGGCAATCCAGCCGCCCGCACATCGCCATCGTCGGTCGCGTTGGCGAATCAGAGCATTTCCGCAACATCAGACGCCACGACGTAGAGATCCTGCATCAGGTTACTGCCGCCAGGGTGGACGAAAATCTGTTTTTCGCCAATGCCAATCAGGTTGAAAACAAGTTGATGAAAGTCGTGCAACGACAGCCTGCGACAACAGATCTTCTGCTCGTGTGCAGCGCCATCAACATGATCGATATCAGCGGCCTGGAAATGCTCTACCGAGTCAACCACACCCTCGAAGACATGGGCATCAAGCTGCACCTTTCGGAGGTAAAAGGGCCGGTAATGGACCAACTCGAAGCCACCGACTTTATCGTGGCCATGAGCGGCAGCGTGTTCTTCACAACCGACCAGGCGATGCGAAACCTGGCCGTGCGAAACCCAGACGGGTGAGTGACCTGCACGACACCGACTGGATCCGCATCGCACACGGGCGCCGCGATGCTCTGGAGGAAGCCAGCCTGGTCCTCACCGCGGTGTACATCGAGAATCACGTCGAAGAAGACGGAGACACTTTCGCGTTGCTCGTGCGGACAAACCTGGCAATGCAGGCGACCTCAGAACTGCGGTCCTACGACGACGAAAACCGTTTTGTACCTACACCCGCTCCCAGCCTGTTCACCATCGACAGCGGATGGATCGGAGTTCTGGGCTATCTGGTCGTTCTCTGGATGCTGCCCTGGCTGGAATCAAACTGGGCATTGGCGTGGCGCGAAGGCGGCAATATGCATGCGGGACTGGTCCGCGACGGCGAGTGGTGGCGCTGCATTACCGCGCTTACCCTGCACGCCGATCTGGGCCACATCATCGCCAATTCGGCATTTGGCGCGGTGTTCGGACTGTTCGTGGGCCGCTACATGGGGTCGGGTTTCGGCTGGCTGCTGGTGTTGATCAGCGGCGCGCTCGGTAATGGCCTCAACGCACTGGTCCAACCCGACGAGTTCCGCTCCATCGGCGCGTCTACGGCTACATTCGCCGCCCTGGGTCTTGGCGCCACCTACGTCTGGCGGCGTGGGTACTTTACGGGTCGCGGATGGCGGCGCGGGCTAACGCCGGTGTTCGCAGCCATCGCGCTGCTGGTTTATACCGGCGTGGGCGGTGAGAACACCGACGTGGTCGCCCACTTCATGGGTTTTGCCGCCGGGGTCGCCCTGGCCATCCTGGCAGCAACTTTCGACGTCAGGCGCCTGGGCCTATCCGGACAGTACCTGGCCGGGTTGAGCGCTGCAGGACTGATCCTGTTCGCCTGGCAGGCCGCGCTCGGTACCGGCTGAGACAGCGTTCAGCTGCGGCTTCGAATGGCGGCCGTCAGCACCAGCCGCATCGCTTCTTCCGGCGCCAGATCCAGGGGGGTTACCCTGTCCCGGGAGACCAGCAGCGTATAGCCACCGATCTGGTAGCTCATCGGTAGATACACGGCTATGCGGCCGGCGTCGGCGACATCCATGAGCGTCGGCGCGGTATCGGTAACAAAGCCAATCAGTGATGCCCCATCTGCAATCTCGACGCTCACCACGGTAGAGGCTCCTTCGGTCGGCCCCCGAGAGAAGAACTCAAAGAAATCGCTGATCGCCGTGTATACGGTTTTCACCAGCGGAATGCGTTCGAACAAGCCGCGCAGCGCCTCCCACAAACGCTGTATCACAAAGACCTGCACCAGCACACCCGCTGCATAAACGACC
>JAYGEV010000151.1:0-3438 GCA_046582225.1 Pseudomonadales bacterium | reverse complement strand
CCGACCGTCGCCTCGGTCACCCGGAATCTCGACCGCCGGCATCCACCAGGCTTCGCGCATGTTGCCCAGCGCAGCGCCGATACGCATCGTCATCTTCAGGCCGTCGCCTTCGTTGGTTGGCACCGATACCGGGCTGGACATGGGACCGCGCAAAAACGCCCGAACCAGTTCCGGATTCCATTCGAAACCGCCGGTCGCCAGTACTACGCCGCCGCGTGCGGTGATCTCAAACGACCCGTCAGGACCTTCACCGCGGACGCCGGCCACGGTTTCATTTTCGATGATCAGATGCTCGGCCCGACACTCGGTCAGTATTGGGATGTTCCGGTCCAGACAGCCTTTGAACAACCGGCCCATCAGCGCCTGGCCGCAACCGCGCTCGTTGTTTTCGGCGCGGCGGCGCATCTCCCTGGCCGGCACCTCGACGGGTACCGCTCGGCCGAGAGTGGATTCTTCCATCGTGATGGGTGCGGTACCGTAGTTGTAGCCCACCGTCACTCGGTCCTTGTGCTGCCCCAGCGCGTCGAAAGAAAACAATGGACACTCCAGCGACCGGCCGCCACCGGGTTTGCCGCCGGGGTGCTCCGGATGGTAGTCGGGAAAATCCGCGACCAGTTGAAACTCGACCGGCGTGTTGGCTTCGATCCAGTTGACCATTTCCGGCCCGGCGTCGACAAATGCTGCGGCGAGCGTCGGATCGATCATGTCGTGGGAAAGTGCTTGCAGATACGTCAATGCCTCTTCGCGGCTGTCGGCAATACCGGCGTTGCGCATGTGCGGGTTGTTCGGAATCCAGATCATTCCCCCGGACCATGCGCTGGTGCCGCCGATCTTTTCCGCTTTTTCGAGCACCACCACACTGGCGCCGTGGCCGTGTGCGGCTAGCGCGGCGGTCAGTCCAGCGGCTCCGGTCCCGAGCACCACCACGTCTGCAGGTTTCATAGTTTCCTCTCATCTGCGGGCGGGCGTGGAGGACCGGCACTGGTGTGTCGTGTACCGAGAGGGTCTGTCGCCCAGTCCGGTGCAACGCCCCATTCGTCACCGTACACGCGTTCGGCCATTGGCCGGCGGCGTACCGGACCGTGACCTCCCATGGGTTTTCCCAGGGTCACGGTGGCTGCGATGAAGACCTCTTCGGGGATGCCGAGCAACTCCTTCAGCGCACCGTCCACCGCATGATGAAATCCGGTGATCACGCCGCCGTAGCCGAGCGCCCTGGCGGCGAGCAGCAGATTCTGTACCGCAGGATAGACCGAAGCACCTTCCATCGGCGCGGGCGCGCGGTAACGGACCAGACACGGCAATACCAGCACCGGCACCGAATCGAAGTTGTCGACATAGGACTGCATGGTGCGCGCCATGCGCGCCTTGGGTGAGTTGGCATCTGCGCCCGATCCCTCGTCATAGCCATCGTTTTGGCGTTTTGCGTCCCACAGCGCGCGTGCGGACTCACCGATCATGGCCTTGGCCGCGTCGGCTCTGTCGCCCTGGTTGAGCACGACGAACCGGAACGGCTGCCGATTGGAGCCGCTGGGAGCGCGGGTTGCCGCAAACAGCATGTCGCGCAACGCGGAATCCGGCACCGGTTCGTCGCGGTAGCGGCGAATGGCCCGGGTGGTCGCGAGACCTTCCAGCAGTCCGATGGTTTCCGGCTGAGCCTCGCTGGTGTCGGTGTCGTCGGCCATGGTCTCTCCGTGAGCTGGGCGTGGATCTGATTATCGGTCATCACTCGTGGCAGAATAAACACATAAACCGTGGAAACAACGGAGCTTGCGGTGGAACACGAGATTGTCACCCTCGATGTGCTGGGCAGCCCCATGGAAACGTTCCGGTTCACCCCGCCCTCGGCCGGTCCGCATCCCGGTATCGTGCTGGCTCAACACATTCCGGTGGGTCATACCGGGATCGAGAACGATACCTTTACCCTGGCCACGGCCGAGCGGCTGGCGCAGAACGGTTATGCGGTGGCCGTGCCGTTCATCTTTCACTGGTGGCCGAAATCGGCCGAGCTTGTGCTGAAACGCGATGAAAGTCGTGATGACTGGATGGCCGCCGACTGCAAAGCGGCATTCGCGATGCTGGCCGGCGACCCCAATGTGATCGCTGAGAAGATCGGCGTCGTGGGCCATTGCTGGGGGGGTCGGGTCGCCTGGCTGGCGGCGTGTCATATTCCGGAGCTCGCGGCTTGCGGCATTTTCTACGGTGGGCGGATCAAGCTAGCGATGGGCGCGGGCAACCCGCCGGCCATTGAGCTTGCCGGTCAGATCGGCTGCCCGGTGGCCGGTTTCTGGGGCAATGACGACACCAATCCGCCGCCCGAGGATGTCGACGATCTGAGCACGGCGCTGGACGCCGCAAACGTGCCGCACACGTTTCACCGCTACGACGGCGCCGGCCATGCCTTTCAAAACTTTCCAACCCCGGAGCGCTATCGGCCCGAAGCGAGCGAAGATGCGTGGGCCAAGCTGCTCGACTTTCTTGCCGAGGAGCTGCAGTAGTCGCGTCTCCCATCGCGGCGCCGAAGTTGAACGGCTACAGGGCGGCTGCCTCCCGCAAACGCTCGGGCGCAAACGGTACGGACCTCATCCGCACGCCCACCGCATCGAATATTGCGTTGGCGATGGCGGCCGGCGTTGGCCCCGTACTGGCCTCGCCCGCGCCCAGCGCCGCTCGATTGGGTTGTTCAATGAGGAAGGTCTGCAGCTTTGGGATCTCGCTGAAGGAAAGGATCGGGTAGCTGTCCCAGTCACGGCTGGTGATGCCGTCGGCGTCCCAGGTGACCTGTTCCTTCAGCGACCAGCTCGCGGCCTGAACGAATCCCCCCTCGAGTTGATTGCAAAGGCCGTCGGGATCGATGATCAATCCCGCATCGGCGCAAATGAAGGCTCTTCTCAAAGCGACGACGCCGTCATCGCCCACCTGCACGTCGACCATGACCGCCGCATAGGTCTGCAGATTCTTGTAGCGCGCGATGCTCACGCCGCGCCCGGTGTTTTTCTCCGTCAGCGGTGACGGTGCGCTCGCTCGCAGGGTTTCCAATACCGTCCGTGCTCGTGTGTCGGTCAGGTGGTCGAGGCGAAAGTCGATTGGATCGCGGTCCGCAACCTCGGCGAGTTCGTCCATGAAAGACTCGATCGCAAACACGTTTGCGAACGCCCCGAGGCCTCGCGTAGACGACGTGCGAAGGGGACCATCTGCCACGAAGTGCTTGGTGAGATATGTGTTCGCAAACTCGTAGATCGGTTCCAGGTTTCGGTGGATGCCTGCTTCGGCCATCAGCAGCGGCTCCTTCGGGGCGGGCGTGATTGGCGGCTCACGCCACCATGCTGGCTGCAGATTACTGTGGCCGGGACTCGGCCGCGGCCGTCCCATGTGGGTAAAGCCATACGCGTCGTGCTGCCAGTCGGTAATCTGTCCATCGCTGTTCAGGCAGGCGTT
>JAYGEV010000088.1:0-3048 GCA_046582225.1 Pseudomonadales bacterium | reverse complement strand
GGTTTGTCTCCATAGTGAGTCCTGCGCTTCAACAGAACGGTGCGTTCGCCTTCGAACACCACCCTATCGTCCTGGTTGAGGCCGTAATGTTTGAACGTGACGATGCCGGCATCATCCTGCTCGGCATCCTCAATTTTCAGCACCTCGCTGTAGGCGTACAGCGTGTCGCCATGAAATACGGGAGCCTTCAGACGGATCTTGTCGAGTTTGAGTTCGCGCAGCGCATTCTCGCCCGTGTCCTGCATTGTCAGCCCAATGATCATCGCGATGGTCACGCCGCCAAACTGTATCCGTGAGTTCCAGCCGGAACGACCGTCGCCGAGCGCAAGGGCGTTTTTCTGCATCACATCTTCGTTGAAATGACCCTCGGCGGTGTTGAGCACCTGCAAGGTGATGCCGACGTTGTCCTGCTCGCACATGGTTTTACCACGCGCGTGCTTGAGGACCTGGCCGGCCTGGAAGTCTTCGAAATAGTTGTTATTGCCCGTCAGTGCCATGGTCAGCTCTCAGTCGCGTTTGCGGACCAGATTGGTGCGGTGATAATCCAGGATTTTTTCGCCGCGCTGATTGAAGCCTTCGGTATGCCAGGTGACGATGCCGAATTCTTTGCGTCCTTTGGATTGTCGAGCGCTGACCACGGTGCTGCGGGCGGTGAGGGTATCGCCAACGTAAACGTTGTCGCAGAATTCGCATTCATCGACGCCCAGAAACGGGCCACCGCCTTCGCTGAGATCTTCGACCGACAGGCCAAACACGGTGTTGAACACCAGCAGCGGGTTGACCACGGTTGTGGGGTGATTCAGGGATTGGGCATATGGCTCATTGAAATACAACGGGCAGAAAGACAGCGTCTGGGTGGTGAATGCGGCATTGTCGCCGTCGGTAATCGTTCTTCCCCAGTGGTGGTCGAATACCCTGCCTTGGGCCATGTCCTCGAAACGATTTCCCTTGGGCAGCAGTTTTGCGCGTTCCCGGAAATCTTGTTCGTTGTCTTGTTGTACACTCATGCCGCGAGCCGCAGCAGATTGAAAAATTCTCCGAGATCGTCGCGTTGTTCCAGCGTTTTGACGCATCCGACCAGTCGGTCTGCTTGAGTCTGTCCCACCAGGTGGTCCGCGAGTGTGTGAAACTTGTGTTCCAGTTTCACCCATTGCGCATCCAGATCGCGCATGGGAATAGCGACGTTCACCGCGTCGGTGAATTGCGCGCCCGCGCGAGTCGAGATGGTGACGATGCTGTCGGGGTTCGGCTGCTCGTGAGCCACAATCTGAATCTTGTCGCGCAATGAGACCAGTTCGGGATCCCGGGTCAGTTCATCGGTAAAAATGGCGATGCTCGAAGTATCCAGGCCGGCAAGCGCCATCGCGGCGGTAAACCGCAGACTGAACTTTGCCTGCAGACCGGAGCGGGGATCGGCAATGTTGCAGACGTCGAAGTGCCCCGCGTTGACGCGGATCTCAACGGTGTCGATATCGGCGGGGTTGAACGCATTGCTCGCGCAGAGGTTGCTGGTAGCTTCAATAGACCCGTGAGTCAGATAGCAGGCTGCGTGATACTTGAAGCAGATGTCCTGGCAATAGGCCGTTTGCTCAAGGGCTTGTTCGAAGCGCTGTTCGGATGCGCTGTCGGCCTGGGTTGCCATAAAGCCCTGGCGAGTTTCGAGGATGTCGTCGCGGCTTTCAAACCCCCTGCTCGCAAGTGCCGCGGCCCGCACTCCGGTTGCCGCTGCATTTCCGGCATGTAGCGGTTTGCACATGGTGCCGAATTGCGCCTTCAATCCCGCGGCTTGAGTGCCGGCGATGCCCAGCGCGCCGGCGGTGTCATCGGCGCTCAGGCGGTGCAGGTACGCGGCGGCCGCCGCCGCACCAAAGCTGCCGAGGGTACCAGTGGCATGCCAGCCCCGGGCGTAGTGAGCGGGTCCCGCGTAGCGCCCGAGAATGCACTCCGTGTCCACGCCTGCGCAAAATGCGCTGATCAGTTCTTTGCCGGTTCTTGCCAGGTGTTCGCTCAATGCGAACACCCCTGGCGCAACCGGGACTGTGGGATGACCGTTCATCGCCGTGTGAACATCGTCGTAGTCGTGAGCATGTCCGGTCGCGCCGTTGACCAGAGCGGCCTGGGAGGCAGATGAGCGAGCCTGGGTGCCGATCAATTGAGCTTGTGGGTGTCCGCCTTCGTCGCGAACCTGATCACGCAGAATGCCGCTCAACGGCTCGTCGACGCCGGCCAGGGTGACGCCGATGAAGTCAAGCAGGGCCTGCTTGGCCACTTCGCGGGCGCTTGCGGGTATCTGGTCGAACTCGGTGCCGGCCACGCGTTGTGCCAGCGCGAGAGTTGGTCCCATCGCTCGTCCCCCATTTGTCCGTTGTCGTCTTCTGATTAGTAACCTAGCGGCATTGCCAGTGCTTTGCAAAACCGCGCGGGCTGCTTTAGCGGTGAGCGCGATTCTGGTTCAATGTCAGCTCAACTCCATCAGGTGACGAGATATGGTTGAGCGCGTTTACTGCAGCGAGGCAAATGTTTCCGAACCGATGTGTGGCACGGCCAAAGTCGTGGATCTGTGGTTGCTGCTCGAGTACGGGCCGGCGTGGGGGGGCAAGGCGCTGGCCGAAAGCGACCTCGCCGCAGCCACGCTGGACTGGATCCAGTCCAGCGTTGAGAGGTGTGCGGAGCGGGGCCTGCAGGTCCGACCACAGTTGATCCGTCAACCCGAGCTGGAGTGATGCACCAAAGGCCCGGGTCTGCTCGGGCCAGTCTCCAGAAAGTTCGATTTCAAGCCAGCTCCCTTTCGGAATCCGCAGCGCTGACCTCATCACCCAACGCCGGAACCCCCGCCGGACCTTCGCACCCAGCCGCCGCCCAAAGCCCAAGATTCAGCGCCGCCTACGCCGACGTTCAGAGAGATAGTCGACCATCAGGAACGAACCGAGTTGATGAGGGCGGGTATAGAAAGCCCGTCCCTGGTTGATTTTGGTCATGTGCTCGACAAAGCCCACCAATTCGGGTGCATCGTCGAGCATGAAGGTGTTGATGGTGATGCCCTGCTTG
>JAYGEV010000588.1:0-2337 GCA_046582225.1 Pseudomonadales bacterium | reverse complement strand
GGCCAGAAAGGCGGTCAAAGTGCCACCCCGTCTGAGGGAACGCGCGACGAATCACAATCGAAGTCCTCCCGCAATCAACGCCAAACCCGCCAGGAAGGCAACCGTCAGTCTTCGTCGCGAGACAAACGCCAAGGCGACAATTCCCGCGGCGGTCGGCGCGATGGCAAAGGCAACGGCGATCAACCGCGCCGAGCCGAGCGAACGGTGCCGGTCGGAGAGCGACCCGACGAGGCAAGCCTGATCGATAGCAAGCGCCACCCCAAGCGCGATCGCAGCGAGCTGGACAGCGGTGAGAGAAACGGCACCCAGGGACGGCCCGCACAATCACCTCAAGCCAACGTGGAACGCCAGCCGAAGCAGCCTGAGGCAGAACAGAAACCTGCGGTAGTGACCGAAGCCCCGCCGCAATCGAGCACGGCCCAAAGCAGTGACAACGCAGCACCATCAAGAGCAGCAAACGATCCTCGCAGCCCTTCGCCACAGGAAACGGCTGCGGCGAGCGCGCAACCCGTTCCCGAGCCTGAAAAGATAGAAGCGACAGCCTACACCGCCCAAAACGATCCAGAACCTGAGAAGATCGAAGCAACAGCGGCGGCCGCGGCGGTCGATTCCCCGCCCGAAGCACCCGCTGCGGAAAAGGCGGAGGCTGAAGCACCGCCAGCACCCGCCACGGAAACAGTCCAGGCTGAAGTCCCGCCAGCACCCGCCACCGAAACAGCCCAGGCTGAGGTCCCGGCGGCGCCTGATCGTGTGCAGGCCGCACCGGACCCCTCACCCGAGCCCGAAAAACCCGCCGAAGCACCACGCCCGGCCCGCGCGTATAACGACCCGCGCGAGATTCGCCGGCGCGAGCGCGAAGCTGAACTTCAAGCCGAAGGTGTGATTCCGAAGACGGGCCGATAACCCGCTAATCGCTGCCGCATACCCTGGGTTCCAATTCCAGGGTTGCGTCGAAGCGGTCAAGCACCGCGGCGCGAATTTCCCCCGCTAAGGCGAGGAATTCCGCGCCGCTGCCCCCACCGAGGTTAACCAGAACCAGCGGTTGGCGCGGCCACACGCCCACCTTGCCGCGACGTGTGCCCTTCCAACCTGCGCGGTCAATGAGCTGCGCAGCGGACAATTTAAATCGTCGAGCAGCCGCGTGAGCTTCAGAGGCTTCATGAACCACCAGGTCGGCGACCTCGCCACGCAAATGGTCGATCTGCTCCGCAGTCACTATCGGGTTCTTGAAGAAGCTGCCGACGTTACCCACTCGACGCGGGTCCGGCAGCTTGCGCCGGCGGACTCTGATCACAGCTTCGGCAACCTGGCCGGGCGTGCAGCTGGTGTAACCAAGCCGCTGCAGTTCAGTGCGCACATCGGGGTAGTCAACAATCGCCTGCGGTCGCGTTGACAGTTGCAACGTCACCGCCACAATTACATAGCGACCGGATTCAGATGACTTGAAAATGCTATCGCGATACCCGAACTGGCATTGCGTACGATCGAACTGACGGATCTCTCCGGTCGTGGTGTCCATGGCCCGAAGATTCACCAGAAGATCCGCGAGTTCAACCCCGTAGGCACCGATGTTCTGCAATGGCGCGGCTCCCACCGAACCCGGAATCAGAGCCAGGTTCTCCAGCCCGAACAGCCCGCGTCCCAGGCAGTAGCGCACCAGTGCATGCCAGGCTTCGCCTGCGGCGGCGGTGACTGCGAACTGATCCTGACCCAGCGCCTCTACACTGACACCGCGCATCCTCATCAGGCAGACGGTTCCGGGTACGTGTGGGCGCAGCACCACGTTGCTGCCGCCACCAAGCACGAGCAACGGTTGCTGGCCGGCCTTCGCGGCCAGCACGATCCGGCGCAGGTCAGCCTCGGTCTCTGCACTGGCTAACCGGTCTGCGCGCGCTGCTACGCGCAACGTGTTGAGATGATCCAGCGAGCCGGTCACGGTGCGATGCTGCGAAACGAAAGGTTGATACGCTCACCCACGGGCCTGCGCGTCTTGGGAATCGCATGCGGGCAGCTACCCGGGTGAACGAGCAGCGAACCATCGGCGAGATTGAGGCTGATGGTGGAACGGTCGCCATCTGCGCGAAGGAGAAATCTGCGCCGCGCGCCGAGACTGACGGAAACCACCGGTCCAGCGATTCCAGGCTCGTCATCAGTATGCCAACCCATTGAATCGGCACCGTGTCGATAGCGATTCAACAACACGAAGTTCGTGCCGGGCGCAAAGTCGGCTCGGATCGAATCAACCAGCGTGGCCAGGCATCTCGGCCACCCAACCGCGCTGTGATCGAGGCCCGAGTATCGATAACGCACGCCTGGATCTCCACACCACGCAACGCG
>JAYGEV010000502.1:0-1838 GCA_046582225.1 Pseudomonadales bacterium | reverse complement strand
CTGCCCATGGAAAAGATAATGAGCTGCTCCAGAAAGGCTTTGATGAATGTTTCCTTGGGGTTCTTCACAATGTATTTCTTAAGGTCCTCAACAGTACCGATTTTAGTTCCATTATAGGGAAACCCGTTCAGATCAATTGGGGGACCGGGTGTCTTGCTCTTGCTGCTCACCTTCGACTTTTCGACCGTGTAGGCTGGGTAATAATTGGTTCGGAACTTACCGACGGTATCATAGGATTCGAATGGGAATCCGATGGGGTCAAATTTATTATGGCAGCCGGCGCATTGTGTCATCTTCCGGTGCAGCACAAACTGCTCCTTCAGGGATTTTGCTGCGGTGGTATCGGGAACGAAATTGGGCACATCATCCGGTGGCGGCGGCAAATAGATCCCCATCATTTTATCGGCGATCCACGCCCCCCGCTTGACGGGCGAGGTTTCATCGACAATCGAGGTCGTGCGCATGATGGCTCCCTGGTTGAGCAAACCTCCCCGGCGACTGCCCGGCGGCAAATTAACAACCCGCAGCTCTTGTCCGGCGACCGAGGGTTTCTGCAGGTCGTACAGGCCGGCAAGTCGTTGATTGAGGTAGGTCCAGTCCGAGTCGATAATGTCAAGGGCACTTCGATTCTCTTTCATGACGCGCTGGAAGAAAAGATGGGCCTGTTCCAGCATGCTGTACATCAACAGCTCCGGCCGATCATAGAATTCGGTATTGATCTTGGTGGGGAAAGGGTCGGTATAGAAGCGATCCAGCGAGAACCACTGGTCCAGGAAGTCAACGTAAAAACGCTGGGCACGGTCATCGTCGAGCATCCGTTTGACATGCGCAGCCCGGACTTTGCTGTCCATGAGTTTCCCCGCACGCGCGTCATCCAGCAAGCGGTCGTCCGGACAGGAGCGCCAGAGGAAGAGCGACATCCGCGTCGCAATGTGGTAGTTGACATTCTCCAGTTTCCGGTTGAACAGAAAATCCGGGGACAGCAGGGCCTTGCGTAGTATTGATACGACGGTAGCCTTCAGGGCCGCGTCCTCACTGGTGTCGACAATCTTGTTGACGCGCCCGGCTTCTTCGACGCTCAAGTGGCGTCGGTGGATTCTCGGCAGGAGCTCCTGCAGATAAGCGATGGCCTTTTCCTTTGTATCGGGAATCTGTCCCCTGCCGGAGTAGATCTGGCCGACGACTTTGATATTATTAAGGACGAACCCCGCCAGAGTTGCTTTCGCCGGCGCGTCGTCGCGTTTGCTTTTTCGTGGGCGCTTACCGTCTGCGGTAAAAATCTGGAAGGTCTCGCCTTTTAACAGATACCGGTCGGTCGTAACGGTTTTCTTGGCTGCCTTGCTGCCCATCTCGAACAACTCCGGTTGCCAATTGTCAGTGTTTTTCATGTTGGTAAAGCGTCGCGTATACATGTTCTGCACGCTGCTGCCGCGCCCCAGCTTGGCGTAGCCGGGCTTGACGAACAGCTCCAGCCCAGATTTCGAGCCCTTGCGTGTCACATCGAACGTCAACCGATAATGCCCATCGTTCGCTACGCGTTTTTTCACCACGATAATTGCCGAATCCAGAATCTCATGGTCCGAGTCTGCGCTGATGGTCACCACGGGCGGCGGCTCAACCAGCAGCGCCAGATAGTCATCGACGTAGCGCATGTGCCCGACAATGAAGGTGTCTGACATTTTCAGTGTCGAACTCTGGGTGTCGTAGCCGTGGTCCTTGATGTTCTCGGGGAGGTAGGGGTTGTAGTCGAGTTCGATGCCGAAGATGTCGCTGAGCGAGTTTTGGATCTCTAAATTGTTCAGCATCCGCGGGGTGGGCGTGGCGATTCGCTTGTCCGG
>JAYGEV010000497.1:0-2972 GCA_046582225.1 Pseudomonadales bacterium | reverse complement strand
CACCCCGAAGGCGTACACCAGATGCGGGTCACCACCCGCCGCGTTCGGGCCGGACTGCGCGCGTTTGCCAACGTGTTACCGCCACGCGAAGCCAACAAACTGACGACAGATTTTCGCTGGCTGACCCGCAGCCTGGGTCCGGTTCGCGATCTGGACGTGCACCTGGAACACCTGCACGGTTATCAGGAGTTCCTCGGCAGTGACGAGCGCCCTGCCCTGGCCCACTATCAGCGGCATCTGGAGAAACGTCGACGTCACGCGCATCGATCACTGATCTCGGCGTTAGGCAGCGAGGAGTACACCGGGCTGATCAAAGATTTTGGCGCGCTGGTGGCGGCCACCGAGGCCTTTGAAGGGCCCAATCAGTTCGTGAGCATTAGAGAAGCCGCCGAGCAGCGGGTGCGGCCCATGCTCATGCGCGTGCTGCGCAAAGGTCAGGCGATCGGTAAATCTGCGCCGCCGGCGAAGCTGCATCGATTACGCATCGACGTAAAACGCCTTCGCTACCAGCTGGAATATCTACTCACGCCTTATGGCAAACCCATGCGCAAAGCGGCCAAGGCGCTTAAAAACCTGCAGAACACGCTAGGCGATCATCACGACGCGCATGTCGCGATGGCGCAGCTGACCCACTATCGCGACCATACCGGCCTGAACCGCGTGGAACGCAAAGCATTCCGCAAACTGGTCGCATTCGAACGGGACAAAATCGCCCGGTACCGCAAACGATTTGATCGGGACTGGCGTCGGTTTGAGACAAAATCAGGCGGCGTGAAGCAACTGCTCTGAAGTGCAGTTCCTGCCCGCGCCTGCTCAGGCCAGCGGACCGTGCTGGTAGGGGTGACCCAGCAGATACCTGCCGACAAAACCGTAATGGCTCGGACGCCCCTGCACATGCTGGGTGATGACGTGCATGTCCTGGAACCGCCGGTGCAGAGGGTTGTCGTGATAGATGCCGCTGGAGCCTGCCACCGTGTAACCGATGTCCAGCACCGCGGCTGCTTCACCAATGACATGGGTGCCCGCCATGCGTAGCGCGATGCGCTGATCTTCGGTAATCGAAGACTGATTCGGCAGGGCGTTCCAGATCTCATTCACCGTGGCGTGCAGAAACGCATGCGCCGCGCGCCAGCGAATCTCCGCGTGAGCCACCTGTGTGTGAACGAGGGGATCATCCTTGAGCACCTGACGGGTCCAGCCGGGAACCTTGTCGGCTGCCAGCGCCAGCACCACATCCAGCCCTGCCCGGGCAACCCCCAGAGCCACTGAGGCAAAGCTCACCGCAAAGGTGAGGCCGGTCGGAATTTTGTGGAGATCGCCTTCATGATTCGGCGGCAACGACATGTCGATGGTCCAGGGTCGTTTCACAACAAGGTTCTGCACCGAGAACTCGAAGCTGCCGGTTCCGCGCAAACCCTGAACCTGCCAGTTGTCGTGAAAGGCTGCTTTCTCCTTTTCAAAGAACGCCATCACCCAACGCCTGGAGTCGGCCACCGGAGTGGTTCCGATCATCCAGTTCGCGTGCTGACAGCCGCTGGAGAATCCCCACCGTCCGGTGAGCCGGTAGTCATCCCCATCGGGCGTGGCGAGACAGTTCAGGGGTGGTCCGTTGGCGGTTGCGGTGTCCGGGTCATTCCAGATCTCCCGGGCGATATCCGGTTCCAACCAGGCGCTCACCGTTGCGATCACGGCACCCTGGGTGACACACCAGGCGGTGCTGGCATCGGCTTGCGCGAACTCCTGCACCATATCGAGGAAGTCCGGCAATTCCAGCGCCAACCCGCCCACGGATTCCGGAATGAGGCACCGAAAAACGTGCGCGCCTTTCAGCGCCGATACCAGCGCATCGGGTAACCGCCGCTGGGCATCGATTTCGTCCGCCGCGTCGGCGATCTGCCGATGAAACTCTCGGGCGATGGTTAAACCCGGCTGCTGCACCCGCTCACTCATCTTTCGGTTGAACTGCTCGACTCTACCAGAACCGGTCGGTAATTCTGACTACAATCCCCGGATGCTGAATGTGATCATTCGACCGCTTCAGGCGCCCGCAATCTGGCTGCTTCTGTCCTGGACGCTGTTGGGCCGCTTCGCGGTGATGGCCGTCGATATCTTCATCGAATACCAGCCGCTGGCCGTGGCGCTGGCGGTCGGCTTTATGGCGCCGGTGTGGTATCTGATCATCGGCGCGCTGTGCATCTTTGCGCACAAGCACCTTCTGCATGTGGCCCGCGGGGTGGATGATGAACCCCTCGAGCAGATTACCGACCTCAATCCGTTTCAGGATTCGCTGGCGCTGCAGTGTTGCCTGCTGCTGCTCATTCCGTTGGCGCTGATCGGATCCCTGGGCGCGGATCTAACGCTCACCCAGGTGATCGTGCCGGCGCTGATTTTTCCGCTGCTGTGGATGGGGGTGATGCTGGAGGGCTCGCTGTCGGAGGGGCTGCATCCTGCCAACCTGTGGCGCATTGTTGTCGGTCTGAATGTGTTCTACCCCCTCGCCGCAGCAATCATTTCCGCGTGCGTTGGATTGTTGCTCTACACGACCCTGTACTGGCACGACATCTTCGTGTTCGCCGGGGTTGGATATCTTTTTCTGCTCGGCCACGGACTGGCCGGCAAGATTCTCTACTGGCGACGCGGGCGTTGTTTCTGCGCACTGAGCGCAGTCCGGAGCAGCTTCACGCAGCCGAAGCGGCTGCGCGGTATGAGTCGCTGGATCAGCTCCTGGGTGAACTGCATCAGCTGTGCAACACGGGCCGGCTCACGCAGGCCTACGAACTGCTCGATGCGCACATCGACGGCGACTATGAGGAGATGGATCCGATCATCCATGAGCGGCTCCTGGAGTTTCAGCACCAGCGCCTCACGCTGCGTCATGCGGCCCACTATATCGAGCGGTTGTTTCAGGCCGACCGGCGAGCGAAGGCCTGGACATTGCTGAAGAGCTGCGTGGAAGATCGGAAGAGCACACG
>JAYGEV010000477.1:0-2331 GCA_046582225.1 Pseudomonadales bacterium | reverse complement strand
GCCAAAGACCTGGAGCTTGCCCAGGGCAACGCCGCCGACCAGTTGCGCGAAGCCAAAGTCGAAGCCCAGCAGATCATTGAGCAGGCTCGCGGTCGCGCGAACCAGATGATCGATGAGGCCAAGAGCGACGCGCGCGATGAGGGTGAGCGAATCAAAGGGGCGGCACGTGCTGATGTCGAACAGGAGGTGAACCGCGCCAAGGAGATGCTCCGCGGCCAGGTTGCCACCCTGGCGCTGGCTGGCGCTGAGAAAGTGCTCGGATCGACCATCGACGCCGACAAGCACGGCGAGCTGTTGAATCAGCTGGCGGCGGACCTGTAGCCGGTGGCAGAACTAAGAACCCTCGCGCGCCCGTATGCCAACGCGGTATTTGCGGTCGCCAAACAGGACCACGATCTCGAACGATGGTCGCGCATGCTCGGTTTGCTGGCAGTCGCTTCGGCGGATCCCCAGGTCAAGGTGCTGCTTGATTCGCCCGAAGTGGCGGACGAGCAAAAAGCCTTTCGGCTGGCCGAGGTGTGTGGTGACGAACTCAACGATGGCGCGCGAAAGCTGGCGCAGGTACTTGCGCGGAACAAACGCTTGGACCTCATTGGCGATCTCCGCGAGCAATTTGAGTCGCTGCGCGCCGCTGAGGAACAGATTTTGGATGTCGAGGTCGTATCGGCCTTTCCGCTCACCGATGAGCAGAGCGCGGAAATCGCGCGATCATTGACCACCCGGTATTCCAAAACGGTCAACCTCACCAGCGTTGTGGATCGCGATCTGCTTGGCGGGGCGATTATTCGCGCAGGTGACACGGTCATTGATGGTTCCGTGCGCGGGAGGCTCAACAAACTCGCGGAATCGCTGCAAAGAACATAAAGCAGATGCCACAACAAAAGGCATCAAGACATTGAGGAATTCGAAATGCAACAACTGAATCCTTCCGAAATCAGCGACATCATCAAGCATCGCATTGAAGGATTGGATGTACGTGCCCAGGCCCAGAATGAAGGGACCATCGTTGGCGTCTCCGACGGTATCGTCCGCATTCACGGTCTCGCAGATGCGCAGTACGGCGAGATGATCGAATTTACCGGCGCCCTGTACGGAATGGCGATGAACCTTGAGCGCGACTCAGTCGGGGTGGTGGTTCTCGGGGAGTATGGCGGGCTTTCCGAGGGCATGACCGCGCGCTGCACAGGTCGGATCCTGGAAGTACCGGTTGGTCGGGAACTGCTTGGGCGGGTGGTGGACTCGCTTGGAAATCCCATCGACGGCAAAGGCCCGCTCAATGCCACAGAAACCGCACCGATAGAGAAAGTCGCCCCCGGCGTTATCGCACGCCAGTCGGTGGACCAGCCGGTCCAGATCGGATTGAAGTGCATCGATTCCATGGTTCCAATCGGCCGTGGTCAGCGCGAGCTGATCATCGGCGACCGACAGATTGGCAAGACCGCCATCGCCATCGACGCGATCATCAATCAGAAAGACAGCGGCATCAAATGCGTCTATGTGGCCATCGGCCAGAAGATGTCCACGGTAGCGAACATCGTGCGCACCCTCGAAGAATACGGCGCGATGGACAACACCATCGTTGTGGTAGCCAGCGCTTCTGATCCGGCGCCCATGCAGTTCATCGCCCCGTATTCGGGCTGCAGCATGGGCGAATTCTTCCGTGACAACGGTGAAGATGCCCTCATTATTTATGACGATCTCACCAAACAGGCCTGGGCATATCGGCAGATCTCGCTGCTGCTCAAACGCCCGCCCGGGCGCGAGGCGTATCCGGGAGATGTTTTTTATCTGCACTCGCGGCTGCTGGAACGAGCCGCAAGGGTCAATGCGGACTACGTCGAACAGTACACGGGCGGCAAGGTGAAAGGCCAGACCGGTTCGCTGACCGCGTTGCCGATCATCGAAACTCAGGCAGGTGACATATCGGCGTTCGTTCCGACCAACGTCATATCCATCACCGACGGGCAGATCTTCCTGGAGACCGACAACTTCAATTCGGGGTTGCGTCCGGCGATGAGTCCGGGGATCTCGGTATCCAGGGTAGGCGGGTCGGCCCAGGTCGACTTCATGAAGAAAATATCGGGCGGCATCAAGCTCGCGCTCGCGCAATTTCGAGAGCTTGCGGCCTTCTCCCAGTTTGCCTCGGATCTTGACGAAACTACCAGGCGCCAGCTCGAGCACGGAGAACGGGTTACCGAACTCATGAAGCAAAAACAGTACGCGCCGATGAGCGTGGCTGAGATGGGTGTGAGTCTGTTTGCGGTCAACGAAGGCTTCCTGCGAGACATTGAAGTGAGCCAGGTGCTGGAGTTCGAGCAGGGTCTGCTGGCA
>JAYGEV010000475.1:0-2528 GCA_046582225.1 Pseudomonadales bacterium | reverse complement strand
CTCGCGAACATCACCGGCAGGTCCGAAACGCCATAGGCAAACAGCGTTGAATTTGGCAGGCGCTTGGACATACGGGCTACTTCCAGCGTACCAGTTTGCCAAGTCCGGCGGTGCCGAAGTAGATATCCTCGCCCACCAGCTTGCCACCTTCTCCGGCTGGCCAGACTGTCAGCAGCTGACCTTCGTTCACGTAGGTACCGTCGGCGTCTACGCTCTCACCCTCGACCTCCTCAACCCCACCGGCCAGTACCGCGCTACCCGCCATAGCGGTGCGCAGGACGCCCTCGGTAACCACGCCGTTGTCATCGACGATGACCTTGCGGACCTCGAACTCGAAGTTCTGACCATTGGCATCGAACATGGCCTGATAAAAATCAGACACGGCCTTGCGCCCCTTTGGACCACCATCCATGGGACCGCCCCACATGTGATACTCGGGTTCGTCGACAAGGGTTGCCATTAACCCCTCATGCTGGCCGCGTATCTCGGTGCGCATATGCTCTTGAACCGTCTCGAGCAGTGCTTTGTGTTTGGCGTTCGTTTCCGCGGCGATGAACTTGTCCATCGCCTTCCAACCCCGCTCGCTGTCGATCGGGGGGTCTAACTTAGGCATATCGATCCTCCACTTCCGGCCTTCAGTATGCCATACGACCTACCCCGGAAAACCCCGGACCCTGTGTTAGAGTTGACTCGGTTTCCTGGGGGAGGTGTAGTCAGAATGGATCTCGGCTTGAACGGTGCAAAGGCGGTAATCTCTGGCGGTACCCAGGGAATTGGACTGGCGGTAGCCAGGGAACTGTTACGTGAAGGCGCCAGTGTTGGCATTGCGGCGCGGCGCAAAGAAGGCGTTGAAGCGGCCCTCGCCGAGCTGTCGTCGCTGGGAACCGTGATCGGACAGGTTTGCGATGTCAGCGACTACGAGGCAACGACGAGTTGGATGCAGGAAGCCGGCAACACCCTGGGCGGCATCGACATCGTGATCCACAACGCAACCGCAAGCGGACAGCCGGGCGCGGGTCCGGAACCCTGGAGCAACAACTTCGCAATCGATGTGATGGGCATGGTCGGCATGAGTGAGGGCGCGCTGGAGTTCCTCGAGCAATCTGAACGCGCGGCCCTGATTCAGATCGCAACGATCACCGGTGTTGAACATCACGACGTACCCATCAGCCCCAGCTACGGCGCGATGAAGGCCGCCTCGATCCGTCACATGGCGCAACTCGCCCAGACCTGGGGACCCAAGGGTATTCGCGCTAACAGCGTTTCTCCTGGACCAATTTTTATCGAAGGTGGGGTGTGGAACATGATCAAAGACAACGCGGCGCCGCTTTACGAGCGCGACCGTGACTACCACCCGACCAAGCGTATGGGCAGCGCCGAAGAAGTCGCCCGCGTGGTCACGTTCCTGGCCAGTCCCGCGGCGAGCTGGGTCAACGGCGCCAACGTTCGTGTTGATGGCGCGTTTACCCGAGGCGTGAACTTCTAACCGGGTTTTCAGTTTCATGACAGCACCCCAATCCAGACCGAGGAAGGCTGTCGTGGTGCTGCTGGACAGCCTGAACCGACACATGCTCGGCTGCTATGGCAGCCGCGAATTCGAAACTCCTAACCTGGATCGCTTTGCGGCGCGTGCGGCGCGATTCACCAACCACTACACCGGATCGTTGCCCTGCATGCCAGCGCGTCATGACATCCTGGTGGGCGCATTGGATTTTCTCTGGCGCCCATGGGGCTCCATCGAATTGTGGGAGCGGCCCATCACCCACCAGTTGCGCCTCAAGAAGATTCCGACCCACCTGTTTTCCGATCATCCACATCTGTTCGAGACCGGCGGCGAAAACTATCACACCGACTTCTTCGCGTGGGACTACACCCGCGGTCACGAGGGCGACGCGTGGAAAACCCGAAGCGACCCCAGCTGGGTCGGGACGCCCGCGCTTCCGGCAGAACGCCGAGGTTCTGAAGAACTGGCTTACGATATTTCGCGGACCTATTTTAGAGACGAGCTGGACTTTCCCGGCCCGCGCACCATGCGCTCAACGGCGAACTGGCTGCGCGACAACGCATCGTTTCACGACAGCTTTATGATCTTTGTCGACGAATTCGACCCCCATGAACCGTTTGATACGCCTGCACCCTGGAGCAACCGTTACGACCCCGGATGGAAAGGCGATCTGATGATCTGGCCACCCTACGCCGTCGACGGCGTCCAGAACGGCATGATCACCCAGCGTGAAGGTGAGCATGTACGCGCCAACTACGGCTCGAAGCTCAGCATGATCGATCACTGGTTCGGCAAAATTCTCGACGAGATGGATAACCAGGATTTATGGGCAGACACACTGTTCATCCTGTGTACCGATCACGGCCACTACCTTGGTGAGAAAGACATCTGGGGCAAGCCGCGGGTCCCACAATACGAGCCGCTGGGTCACATCCCACTGATGATCGCGGCACCGGAAATCAACCCATGCGAGATCGGGGCGCTGACGACCAACGTTGACATCAACGCAACCCTGGTTGATTTG
>JAYGEV010000444.1:0-3696 GCA_046582225.1 Pseudomonadales bacterium | reverse complement strand
GAGTAAGTGGGAGTGACGAGTGCTGGTTAAGACGAAAACTGTAGTTACCCTTCTAGGGTTAGTTTTTGCGACGTTCATCTCGACGCAGGCTTCGGCGACATTGATCGTCACAGGCGCGCCTGATGAAGGCGGATTCCTCCCGTACGACCCAACGCCCGTCGTACACGGCGATGTGCTGTACATAGACTGGGAGAACGGGACTGAGATAACGTTCACGGAAGACGGTTTATTTAATACTCCCGGTCTAGATGTCGATACGAGTGGGAGCTGGTGGAATCCTGTGACCCCGGTTTACACGTCGCACTTTCCGCCGACGTGGCAGATCAAGATTTCGTTTGCGGGCGCTCCTGTGTACGGCTTTGCGTTCAATATCGGTGCCGATGTTGATACCTGGGCCAATGTTGCAGCAAAGGATACAGGCGGAACTATGTATGGGCCGAAGCCGGATTTTACAGTCGGCCCGACCAATTCTCCCAGATGGGGCGTGTTTCAGGGATCAAACGATCGATGTACGGCGATCTCCGAAATATTGATCGACCCACCGCAAGAAATAAACTAGGGCATTGGAAATTTTACCATCGACCAGAGTTGCACATCCGTTCCGGAACCTGGATCGCTAAGCTTGCTGGGCGCCGGGTTGCTCGGCCTTGGTCTGGTTCGGCGGCGTCAGCGTCGCTAGATAAATATCTACGCCCCACAACCAAGAAGGCCGCGTTGCGGCCTTTTTTGTTAGCGTCGCGTTCTCGCTAGTGCGTCCGGAGGCTCACCGAGCCGCTGGATAATAAGCTCGGCACACTCCCTCGGCGTTGAGTTGCTTGTATCGATCTCCAGATCGTACCCGGCTCCGTGGGCATGCACTTCGTGATAGTGAGAAGTGGCCGTTCCGGGGAATCGTCCGAATCGCAACGCTTCGCGTTCGTTTACCACCTCGAGGCTGCAGCGCACGCCGATCAGCCACGCGTCCAGCCCCGAGAAGGCGTCAGCATAGTCATGGAGATACTCCGGCTTGAATAGCAGGTCATCGACGATGACGTTGTTACCCTCCCGCGCAAATGCCGCCACCGCCCGGCGCATGCCGCGCAACACCCGCTCGCCGACAACCCCGAAGCGTATCTCGGTAACCAGTTCGCCGTCTTTGTCTATCGGCACCACGTTTAGCCCAAGATCGCCGGGTGTGCCATCGGGCGAATTCAGCCCGCGGTACTTCCCCGGCATTCCGTCACGAAACTGGTCCAGGGCTATGTGCTGGTATGGCTCGGGCAACATCTGTTGAAGCATGATCGCCAGGGTGGTCTTACCCGCGCTGGAGGAACCGTTCAGAAAAATGATGTTGCCGGCCTGCATACGCATCGATGGTATCCGGATGCCGGGTACACGACAATTCGACCATGAGTGACGACACCGGCGTTTCCCTGCAGATCTACCTAGACGCGCATCTACCACAAATCGAAGGCGTAGCCATCCTGGCGGGACAAGCCGCGGATCATGTCAACGAGCTGGCCGCTGAGGAGCTGCCGGGCATCGCCAATGCCATTGATAAACGGCGATGGGAATTTGCCACAGGGCGCCATCTGGCCAGGCAGGCGATGAGTGCAATCGGAGTTGCGCCACAAGCCATTCTTCGGGATACCTCGCGGCGACCGGTGTGGCCGAAGGGTTGCATCGGCAGCATCACCCACGCCAATAGCCTGGTGGTGGCAGCGGTCGCCCGACGCGAAATGCTTGGTAGTATCGGCATCGACCTGGAACAGGCCGGCCGGGTGTCAACGAAATTGTACGGCAGGCTTTTCACAGAGCAGGAGCGTGTGGCTAATCAAGATGCGGACGAGCGATGGCCTGGCCTTTTGTTCAGCGCCAAGGAAGCCGGGTATAAAGCCGTGAATCCGCTTGTCGGCGAGTTCATCGGCTTTCACGAAGCCGAAGTCGATGTGGACTGGTCGCGACGGCAGTTTGCCATTCGCTATGTCGGCGACCATGTGCCCAACAAAGTCCTGGAAACAGGTGAGGGCCACTTCGGGTTCTTCGAGCGTTACGTGTTCAGCCTGTTTATCATCCCTTGACGCAACAGCCTATGACAAACCGGTAGATCAACACGTATGCAAGCAATCCTGGGGATCGGCTTTCTCCTATTGGCGACCTGGCTGGTGAGCGAGGCGCGTGGTGAGGTCCGTTGGCGGCCGGTTGTCGTCGGGCTCGCAATTCAATTTGCGTTAGCCTTTCTGCTGTTGCGTGTGCCCCTGGTCAGTGAGTCGTTGCTGGTATTGAACCAGGTGGTCTACGCTATCGAATCCGCTACCGCGGCAGGTACTGGATTCGTGTTCGGCTACCTTGGCGGGGCGGGCGTGCCGTTTGAGATCAGTGCCCAGGGCGCGCTGTATATCTTCGCGTTTCGCGTGTTGCCGCAAATTCTCCTGTTCAGCGTGCTGGTGGCGGTGTTCTGGTACTGGCGAATATTGCCTGCCGTTATTCGGGGTTTCGGCGCCGTATTGCGGCGCGCGTTGGATGTGGGCGGTGCAGTGGGCACGGCTGCTGGCGCCAGCGTGTTTCTCGGCATGGTTGAATCGCCCCTGGTGATCCGCGCCTACCTGCAGCGCATATCCCGCTCTGAACTTTTCACGGTGATGACCTGTGGCATGTCGACGGTTGCAGGGTCAATCATGGTGCTCTACGCGAATGTGCTGCTGGACGTCATCCCTGGAGCCCTTGGGCATGTTCTGGCTGCATCGGTGATCAACGTGGTAGGCGCGGTGTTCATCTCGAGAATTCTGATTCCCGCGGATGAAGCCACTTCTGAAGAGGACGTCGCAGAAGGTTTGAGCTACTCAAGCAACATGGATGCGATCACCCGTGGTACCGCGGACGGCCTCCGACTTGCGGTGAACGTCGGCGCGATGTTGATCGTTCTGGTCAGCCTGGTGGCACTGGTCAACCAGGGCTTGGGCAACGTCACGTTTGCCGACGCGCCGCTTTCGCTGGAGCGCATCATGGGCTGGGTGTTTTCCCCGATAGCCTGGCTCATGGGTATACCGTGGCTCGAGGCTCAGGCTGCCGGCGCGCTGCTGGGTACCAAACTGATTCTTAACGAGCTGGTCGCCTACCTGCAGCTGGCAGCGTTGCCCGACGGTACGCTGAGCGAGACAAGCCGGTTGGTGATGACCTACGCGCTATGTGGGTTTGCCAACTTCGGAAGCCTCGGAATTCTGATTGGGGGGCTGAATACACTCATTCCCGAGCGGCGAAGTGAATTATTAAGTATTGCTCCTAAAACATTGATTTCCGGAACGATAGTAACGTGCAATACCGGCGCGATCGTGTCGCTGGTGAGCCTGATCTAGTGCCCTCTGCGAGGGGGCCTCGTCTCCTCCGAGCGCCCCTCAACTCGTTTTGATGGCGTCGATGATCTGCTCGACGTCTGCCTCGCTGATATCAAGGTGCGTAACCCAACGGGGTCCGCGAATGGCGATGTCGCGCTCAGCCAGGTGCGATGCCAGCCGCGTCATTTCAGCCTCAGGCAACGTGACGAACACCATGTTGGTATGACTGACGGCGCACCCCTCATAGCGCTCGTTAACCGCGGCGGCAAGCAGTGCCGCGTGTGTATGATCATCGGTAAGACGTGCGATGTGATGATCCAGCGCGTGGATGCCGGCTGCGGCGAGAATGCCTGCCTGGCGCATGCCGCCGCCGAGCATCTTG
>JAYGEV010000342.1:0-5363 GCA_046582225.1 Pseudomonadales bacterium | reverse complement strand
CATGTTTCAGTTTTACGTCGCCAACAGCAGGCTGTCGTGCCAGCTGTATCAACGCAGCGCCGATATTTTTCTTGGCGTTCCGTTCAATATTGCGTCCTACGCATTGCTGACGAAGATGGTCGCTCAGGTATGCGATCTGCAGCCGGGAGAATTCGTTCATACGTTTGGCGATGCGCATCTGTACGCCAACCATCTCGACCAGGCAGACGAGCAGCTCGCCCGCCTGCCCATGCCTCTGCCCACGGTGGAATTGAACCCGGCGGTGAAGGACATCTTCGGCTTCCGATACGAAGACTTCAGCCTTTCAAACTATCGCAGCGGCTCTACCATAAAGGCACCCATCGCGGTCTGAGGTTCTGGCGGATGCATATCGCGTTGATCTGGGCCATGTCGCGCAATTCCGTCATCGGCCGCGGCGCTCGACTGCCGTGGCGTTTGCCGAAGGACATGCAGTTTTTCGTCGCCACCACCATGGGCAAGCCTGTGATCATGGGGCGGCGAACCTTCGAGACCATGAAGGCGCCGCTGTCCGGGCGCACCAACATGGTGATCACCCGCAACGCCGAGTATCACCGGCCGGGCGTGAAAATCGCCGGCGATCTGGAGTCGGCGCTGGCGCTGGCCGAGGATCAGTGCCTGATCGATGGCCGCGATGAGATCATGGTGGTGGGAGGCGCTGACATTTACCGACTTGCGCTGCCTGTGGCGACGCGCCTGTACGTGACGCTGGTCGATGCCGATGTTGAGGGTGACACGTTTTTTCCGGAGATCGATTTTCATCAATGGCGCGAGGTGAAACGCGAGTCGTTCCCGGCGGATGCAGCCAACAGCTATCCCTTTTCGATCGCGGTATTTGAGCGGGCCGAACCTCGCGACTGAAATTTTCGCGCGTAGTTCACCCAGCTTCCATCACAGGGTAGTTCCCGCCAGCTCGTCCCGGGCAGGTCGCGCTCTGCTGGCAGCCGAGCGACCGCGCTGATCCGCGGCCCAACGGTATCGACCAGAACCAGCCACGCCGAAAACGAGTTGGCGGTTTTCATCTGCTGAACCTCGGCGCCAGCCCGTTGCAGATCGCAGCTGCCGCGCGTGAGATCGCGGATTAATCGCTGTGCGTGATCGCCGTTGAGGACACAGATGCGGAACAGCCGATCGTGGTTTGCCCAGTCGAGCATCTCCAGCAGATAGGCCTGCCGGCAGTGGCGACAGCTCACCACCGCGTCGGTGAATCCGAGGTGATCATCCAGCACCAGATCGACCTGAAACGGATACGTTCCCGTGGTCAGGTGCGCGCAGATGTCGGACATCTCATCGGTGCTCATAGGGCCGCTTGTTTTGCCTGGCGCTGGCCACTAGCTTAGTGGGCTTGTCTGGTGTGGGAAAGGGTGGGAAGTCGATGCAGCATGGGTCCGGATTGGCGTGGATATTTCTCCTGTCGACCCTGGTTCTGGGCGTAGGGGCGTGCGTGAGCACATCCGGCCCGAACGCGGGCGACCAGCGAATCGGCAATCTGCTGGTAAAGAGCGTTCCGGAAATTCCAACGGCGTTGACGCAGCGTATGCAACGCTATCGGAACACCCGCTCGGCCACCCTGCTGGGCTGGCTCGGCTCCGGCATGCTGATCCGGACCCGATTTGCAGACACCACCCAACTGCATCGGGTTCGTTCCCCGCTGGGCACGCGCGAGCAGTTGACGTTCTTTGATGAGCCGGTACGTTCTGCGCATGTATCCCCCGACCCCGACGCGAGCGGCTTCGTGTATCCGCGGGACGTCGGTGGTTCCGAGTTTTACCAGCTGTTCTGGTATGACTGGCTTACGGGTGATTCTCGCCTCATCTCGGACGGTAAGTCGCGCTACACCAACGTTGTGTGGGCAAACACCGGCGATCGGTTCGCATATACCACCACCGAGCGTGATGGGCGCAGCTGGGACATCCATGTTCAGGATTTGCACGGCAACGTCGAAATCGCGCTGGAAACCCGGGCGCACGCCTGGGGCGTGGCCGACTGGTCCCCCGAGGATGACAGAATTCTGATAGACAACTACGTATCCATCAACGAATCGTACCTTTACGAACTTGATCTCTCGAGCGGCGTGTTGACTCCATTGTTAGCCGGGGATCTTGAGATCTCGATCGGCAGTGTGAGTTACGCTGGCGACGGCAACGGCGTCTATTTCACGTCGGATCTTGGGGCGGAGTTCATGCGCCTCCACTATCTGGATCTCAAAGACGGCTCCATCGACGTGTTAACCGCGGATGTCTCCTGGAACGTCGAGGGCATGGCCATCTCCCCGGATGGCGGCAGCCTCGCGTTTGCGATCAACGAAGGGGGCTTGTCGCGTTTGCGGGTATGGAGGCTGCCGGACCATACACCGATGGCGTTACCCGAACTGCCGTTCGGCACTGTGTATGGTTTAAAATTTTCTCCGGACTCCGGCCACCTCGGCTTTACCGTCAACGGACCGGCGGCTCCGGGGGATGTCTACAGCCTCGATCTTATCGCGCGCAACATTCAGCGTTGGACCCGCAGCGAGGCCGGCGGATTAAACCCCGAGGAGTTCGTCATCCCGGAGTTGATCGAGTATCCGACGTTCGACCAGGTGGATGGCGCGGCGCGCATGGTGCCGGCGTTCGTGTATCGCCCGGACGGCCCAGGACCACATCCGGTCGTGGTCTCTATTCACGGGGGCCCGGAAGGCCAGTACCGACCCAGGTTCTCCGCCACCGTGCAGTACTACGTGAACGAGATGAATCTGGCCCTGGTGATCCCCAATGTGCGCGGCTCTGCCGGGTACGGCAAGAGCTACCTCAAGCTCGACAATGGTTATCTGCGCGAGAACTCGGTGAAGGACATCGGTGCGCTGCTCGACTGGATCGCGACCGATCCATCACTGGATGCCCGCAGGGTGGTGGTCAGCGGTGGCTCATATGGCGGCTACATGGTGCTGGCGTCGATGGTGCATTACTCCGATCGTCTGGTTGCGGGGGTCGAGCGGGTGGGCATCAGCAACTTCGTGAGTTTTCTCCGCAATACCCAGGAGTATCGACGCGACCTGCGCCGGGTAGAGTATGGTGATGAGCGCGACCCGCAGATGCGCGCATTTCTGGAAGGCATATCGCCACTGAATCAAACCGAACGTATCACCCGCCCACTGATGATCTCGCAGGGTAAGAACGACCCGCGCGTGCCTGCCAGCGAAAGCGAACAGATCGTCACCGCACTCGAGGCTGCCGGCATACCAGTCTGGTACGTGCTGGCCCTGGATGAAGGCCACGGTTTTTACAAGAAGGTAAACAGCGATTACAACGCCGCCGCCACGGTGTTATTTCTGGAGCGCTTCCTGCTTGGCAAGTGAATCGTCCAGATTAGTACCACCAGCGGGGGGCCCGCGGGTTCCGATCGCGATCTGCGTGAATCCGATGTCCGGTCGTGACGTGCGCCGCCTGGCTGCGCAGGCGACCAACATGACCCACGAAGCCAAGCGGGATATCGTCGCCAGAGTGGCGGCCGGGGCGCATGCGATGGGTGCGACCGACATTTTTGTGACCAAAGAGCCGTTTCGTATCGCTTCGCTGGCACTGCAGCACCTGGGTCTCGACGTCCGCGTTCACGTACTCGATCCGCCCATCGCGAACACCGCGGCAGACACCGAAACGGCGGTCCGGGCGTATCTCGACGCGGGCGCTACCACGCTGGTTTCGCTCGGCGGCGACGGCACCAATCGCGCGATCGCGCGTGCGCTTCAGCACGCGGGTCAGGCGGCGGCCGACGTGAATCTCATTCCCCTGTCTACCGGCACGAACAATGTATTCCCGGTACTTGCCGAACCCACCATCGCCGGAATGGTGGCGGGCCTTATTGCGGCTGGCAGGCTCGACGGCGCGGCCCTAGGCCATCGCACAAAGTTGCTCCATGTCAGTGGCAACGACGCCGACGGCGCCCGGGTGTCGGACGTTGGGTTGATCGATGCGGTGCTGCTCAAACGCGATTTTGTTGGCAACCTGCTGCCGTTCGATGCCGGGCGCATCAACCGTATTCTGCTGACCCGGGCCGAACCAAACGCGGTGGGTACTTCGCCAATCGGCGGCCTGCTCGATGTCGTTGAGGCGTCGGACGACGAGGGTCTGCTGGTAGAAATGGGACCCGGGTCCGAGTTCTTGGTGCCGCTGTCGCCGGGCGCATTTCAGAGGGTTTCCGTGCGCAGCCTCACGCGGGTCCCGCTGGATATGCCGGTTCCCTTTCGCGGTCCAGGGGTGCTCGCCCTTGACGGAGATCGCGATCACAAGCTAGCAGCCGATGGTGGTCTAACGGTTTGCATCCGCCGCGATGGCCCTAAGGTCGTAGACCTGGACGCTGCCATGCGCTGGGTGGTTGGCCAGGGTATTATTGCGCCCTCGCTGAACAAGTAGTTGCCCTGATGATCATCAAACCCCGCATTCGCGGATTTATCTGCACGACTGCTCACCCGGCCGGATGCGCGGCCAACGTAAACCAGCAGATTGACTACGTCGCCGGGCAAGGCGTGCTTGATGGGGGGGCACCAATCAACAACGCACTGGTGATTGGCTCGTCGGGCGGTTATGGGCTGGCGTCACGAATCGTCGCCGCCTTTGGCTGCAGGTCTGCAACACTTGGGGTGTCGTTTGAAAGGCTTCCGACCCAGAAAAAAACCGCAACGGCCGGCTGGTACAACAACATCGCTTTTGAAGAGGCAGCCGGAGCTGCCGGATTGTATGCAAAGACCCTTGATGGCGATGCCTACTCCGATTCGATGAAGGAGCAGGTGATCGACATGATCAAGGCCGATATGGGCCAGATCGATCTGCTCGTCTACAGCCTGGCATCGCCCGTTCGCGAGCACCCCCGTACCGGTGAGCTGCACCGCTCGGTGATCAAGCCGTTGGGTGCGGCATTGCACATGAAATCGGTCAATGTTGATCGCGGCGAGGTGGTCGAGATTGACCTGGAACCGGCGGATGCGGATGAAACCGCCGCTACCGTGGCCGTGATGGGTGGCGAAGACTGGGAGTTCTGGATCGACGCGCTGAAACAGGCCGGGGTGCTGGCGCCGGGCTTTCGCACCCTGGCCTACACCTATATCGGCACCGAGCTAACCTGGCCCATCTACTGGGAGGGTACCCTGGGCAAGGCCAAGGAAGATCTGGACCGCGCGGCCACGGCGATCACTCAGGAGCTTGCCGATGTTCAAGGTGAGGCGTGTGTGGCGGTGCTCAAAGCCGTCGTCACGCAGGCCATGAGCGCCATTCCGGTCGTGCCGTTGTACGCATCGTTGCTGTTCAAGGTCATGAAGGAGCGGGACGTCCACGAAAACCCCATCGAACACATCTACCGAATGTACGCCA
>JAYGEV010000230.1:0-5312 GCA_046582225.1 Pseudomonadales bacterium | reverse complement strand
GGTTCGGGCGGAGGGGAAATCGTTGCGGTTGGAACGCCCGAACAGCTGATCAAGAAGCGGTCTTCTCACACCGGCCGATTTCTCAAACCGGTTCTCAGTTGAACGGGGTCAAGGGGCGACTCTGACAGATCAAGCCTGCTCTTCGGCCTCGTCTTCTTCATATACCTCTTCATCGGTCTCGACTGCCGGCCGGTCTACGAGCTCAATGTAGGCCATTGGCGCAGCATCGCCCGGGCGAAATCCGCACTTCAGGATCCTGGTATATCCTCCCGGTCGCGCTTTATAGCGCGGGCCGAGTTCGGCGAACAACTTGCCGACAGCGGCGTTGCTGCGGGTGCGGGAAAACGCCAGGCGCCGATTGGCTACGCTGTCTTCCCGCGCAAGCGTAATGAGCGGCTCGGCAACCCGACGCAACTCCTTGGCTTTCGGCACGGTCGTCTTGATGATCTCGTGCTCGATGAGCGACACAGCCATATTGCGGAACATGGCTTGGCGATGCGAGCTGGTGCGGTTTAGATGTCGTCCACTTTTGCGATGGCGCATGACTGCTTCCTGATTCGTTCTTTCTCGTCGGCGGCTCGTTAGAAGCCCTGAGCCGCGGGATTACCCGCGGCGTCTTTACGAGCCTGCTGGGAGTTCTAATCGTCGCTTCTGAGGCTGGCCGGCGGCCAGTTCTCCAGACGCATGCCCAAAGACAGGCCACGTGAGGCCAGCACGTCTTTGATTTCCGTGAGCGATTTCTTGCCCAGATTAGGCGTCTTCAACAACTCGACCTCGGTGCGCTGAATCAGATCTCCGATATAGTATATGTTCTCCGCCTTGAGGCAGTTCGCGGAACGCACGGTGAGTTCCAGGTCATCGACCGGTCTGATGAGAATGGGATCGATCTCGTCTTCCTTCTCTTCGGCAACGGGCTCGCCTTCGCTCTCGAGGTCGACAAACACCGCCAGTTGCTGCTGAAGAATCGTCGCCGCTCGGCGAATCGCCTCTTCGGGCTCGATGGTTCCGTTGGTTTCCAGATCCAGAACCAGCTTGTCGAGATCGGTACGCTGCTCAACCCGCGCGCTTTCCACACTGTACGCCACCCGGCGCATGGGGCTGTAGGTTGCATCCATGCGAAGCACCCCGATGGGTCGAGATTCTTCCTCTTCTTCCAGGCTGTCGACCGGAACATAGCCACGGCCACGCGTGATACGTGCCTCAAGTCGGATTGCGCCGCTTTCGTTCAACGTGCAAATTACGTGATCAGGGTTCGCGATTTCCACGTCCTGGGTCACCTGAAAATCGCCGGCAGTGACCTGGCCAGCGCCATCCTTGGCCAACGTGATCAGTGCTTCATCCTGATTGTGCAGAACCACCGCAATGCCTTTCAGGTTCAGAAGAATATCAATGACATCTTCCTGCACGCCTTCCAGCGTGCTGTATTCATGAAGCACGCTGTCGATCTGCACCTCGGTGATCGCGCAGCCCGGCATCGACGACAGCAGGATGCGGCGCAAGGTGTTTCCAAGCGTGTGCCCGAATCCGCGCTCGAGCGGCTCAAGCGTGACTTTGGCCCGCGTGTAGCTGCTTGTCTGAACATCGATGTGGCGTGGGGTCAAGAATTCGGTTGCTGACTGTGCCATATATATTGTCTCCTAAACGTTTTCCTGGACTCGTATCTGGAACAGGCTATTTCGAGTAAAGCTCCACGATGAGGCTTTCGTTGATTTCCGACGGTAGTTCCTCGCGGTCCGGCGCGCGCTTGAACACGCCTTCCAATTTACCTGGGTCGACGTCTACCCAGTTAACGGGTGCGCGCTGGCTCGCCAGCTGCATGGCCGATTGCACGCGCAGCTGGGCCTTGGCTTTTTCCGCCACCGAAACCATGTCCTCGGCACCGACCTGGTAGGAAGCGATGTTGACGAGTTGGCCGTTCACGGTGATTGCTTTGTGCGAAACCAGCTGGCGCGACTCGGCACGAGTCGAGCCAAACCCCATGCGGTACACAACGTTGTCCAATCGCCCTTCCAGCAATCGCAGCAGGTTTTCACCCGTTGCGCCTTTCTGGCGATCCGCTTTCTTGTAGTAGTTGCGAAACTGCTTTTCGAGCACGCCGTACAAACGACGCACCTTCTGCTTCTCTCGCAGCTGAATCGCGTAGTCCGACAGGCGGGTACGCCGCGCACCGTGCTGTCCGGGCGGTTGGTCGAGCTTGCACTTGGAGTCGATGGGGCGCACCCCACTCTTCAAGAACAGGTCGGTACCTTCCCGACGCGACAGTTTGAGTTTTGGACCTGTGTAACGGGCCATTCCCTTACATCTCCACGTTGAGTTCTAGACGCGCCGCCGTTTTGGCGGCCGACAACCATTGTGCGGTATCGGTGTAACGTCTGAAATACTGTTGATTTTCAACCCGGCCGTATTCAACGCACGCACCGCGGAGTCACGCCCCGGTCCAGGCCCTTTGATGAACACGTCCACTCGCTTCATCCCGTGTTCCATCGCGGTATTGGACGCGCGTTCAGCCGCCACCTGGGCGGCAAAAGGCGTACTTTTGCGCGAACCGCGAAACCCGGAGCCGCCGGCGGTGGCCCAGCACAAAGCATTGCCCTGGCGGTCCGTGATCGTGATGATCGTATTGTTGAATGAGGCGTGCACGTGCGCCACCCCGTCTACCACCACTCGCCTTACTTTCTTCTTCTCTGCCATCTCTTACTTCCTGATTGGTCGACGCGGGCCCTTGCGCATGCGCGCATTGGTACGCGTACGTTGACCGCGAACCGGCAGACCACGCCGATGTCGGATGCCCCGGTAGCAGCCCAGATCCAGCAATCGCTTGATGTTCATGGAAAGTTCACGGCGCAGATCACCTTCTACCGTCAACTTCGAGATCTCGCTGCGAATCGCATCGAGACTCTGTTCGGGTAAGTCTCCGATCTTGTTTTTCGGATCGACCCCGGCCGCGTCGCAGATTCGAATCGCGGTCGAGCGTCCGACACCGTATACGTACGTCAGCGAGATCTCTGCGTGCTTGTTGTCCGGTATGTTTATTCCGGCAATACGTGCCATTCAAATTCTCCTGTTCAGCCTTGCCGCTGCTTGTGTCTGGGCTCGGCTGTACAAATTGCTCGCACGACGCGTTTGCGCTTGACGATCTTGCAGTTGCGACACATTTTCTTGACCGATGCTCTTACTTTCATTTCCGGTTCTCTATTTGGGCCTGCCTGTGCGCCCATAGCCTTTGAGGTTAGATTTTTCCATCAGTTTTGCGTACTGACTCGACATCAGGTGCGCCTGCACCTGGGACATGAAATCCATCGCGACCACCACAACGATGAGCAAAGCCGTACCGCCCAACTGGAAGGTGATATTGAACGCAACGACCATGAACTCAGGCAACAGACAAACGGTGGTGACGTAGAGCGCGCCGAAAACCGTCAATCTGGTAATCACATCGTCAAGATAGCGGGCGGTCTGCTGCCCGGGTCGAATCCCCGGCACGTAGGCTCCCTGGCGCTTGAGGTTGTCGGCCATGTCCTTCGGATCAAACATGATCGCGGTATAGAAAAAGCTGAAAAAAATGATGCCGCCTGCAAACATCATGATATACAGGGGCTGCCCCGGCGACAGTACCAGAGAAACCTGCTGCAGCCATCCCATGCCCGAGCCACTGCCAAACCACTGCGCCATTGACGCGGGCGCCAGCAACAGGCTCGACGCGAAGATTGCCGGAATCACGCCGGCCATATTGATCTTTAAAGGCAGGTGGCTGCTCTGCCCCTGGAACACCCGTCGCCCCTGCTGACGTTTGGCATAGTTCACCGTGATGCGGCGCTGACCTCGCTCGACAAAAACCACAAATCCCACAATTCCAATCGCCAGTGCGCCGATGAACAACAACACGATAATATTGATGTCACCCTGCCGCGCAGCTTCAAAAGACTGGCCGATGGCCGACGGGAAGCCGGAAACGATCCCGGAAAAGATAATCAGCGAAATGCCGTTGCCGACGCCACGCTCGGTGATCTGCTCACCCAGCCACATCATGAACAAGGCACCGGTAACCAGCGTTGTCGTCGCGACAAAGTAGAACGTGAACCCTGGCGAAAACGCCAGGCCCTGATTCGCCAGCGTCACCGACAGCGACGTACCCTGAATCAACGCGATCAACAAACAGCCATAACGCGTGTACTGAGTGATCTTGCGACGTCCTGACTCGCCTTCCTTGCGCAGTTGCTGCAAAGTCGGGTACATCATGGTCATCAGGTTCATGATGATGCTGGAGGTGATGTACGGCACTACCCCCAGCGCAAGAATGCTCATCCGCTCCAGCGCCCCGCCGGAGAACATGTTGAACAGATCCAGGATCCCGCCCTGCTGCTGGTCGAACAGCGCGGCCAGGCGATCCGGATTGATACCGGGTACCGGGATGTGCGTACCCGCGCGGTAGACCAGCAACGCCAACAGCACAAACAACAGGCGGCTGCGCAGCTCGGTCAAGCCGGCCTGCACTCCTGCTAGTTGTCCTGCATTGGTCGCCATTAGTCTTCTACCTGGCCTCCGGCGGCTTCAATGGCGCTGCGCGCACCCTTGGTCACCCTAACGGCTGCCTCAGACAAGTTAATCGTCAGCGCGCGGTCGACCTCACCCGAGAGGATGATCCGCACACGCTTGATGTTCCCTGAAATCACGTTGGCCGCTTTGAGGGCGTCGACAGTTACGATGTCGCCATCCACTTTGCAGATCTCGTTCAACCGGACCTCGGTGGTCGTCATGCCCACTCTGGAACGGAATCCGAACTTAGGCACGCGCATTGCCAACGGCAGCTGACCGCCTTCGAAACCCGGCCGGATGCTACCGCCCGATCGGGATTTCTGGCCCTTCTGTCCCCGACCGCAGGTTTTACCAAAGCCTGAGCCCGCACCGCGCCCAACTCTACGCTTGCCCGTTTTGCTACCGGCCGCGGGTCCCATGTCGTTAAGCCGCATGGTCACTCTCCTTCGACCTTTACCATATAGCTCACGCGATTGATCATGCCTCGCACCGACGGTGTGTCCTCGACATCCACCGACTGCCCGATATGCCTGAGCCCAAGCCCGGCAACACAAGCCCGATGTTTTTTTAACCGGCCAGACGGGCTTTTGATTAACGTGACTTTGATCGCCTTTTCTTTCATGACCAAGCGCTCATGACGCGATGCCGAGATCTTCGAGAGTCTTGCCGCGCTTTTCCGCAATCATGTCCGGTGAACTCATGATCGTGAGCGCCTTGAACGTTGCACGGATCACATTCACCGGATTGGTCGAGCCGTAGCATTTGGCGAGCACGTT
>JAYGEV010000162.1:0-2343 GCA_046582225.1 Pseudomonadales bacterium | reverse complement strand
TGAGAGTAAATGTTGATGGTGGTCCAACCGACAAACGTGAACAGTAGCGCCCCTGACAGCGCCAGCGGGGCGGAACCAAGCAACACCACCAACGGATCGCGAAAGCTGTTGAACTGGACCGCCAGGACCATGAATACGAATCCAAGCGAGATCGCCAGTACTCCGACCAGCGTGTTGCCTTCCTGGCGCAGCTGACGGGACTCGCCGGCGTAGTCGATGGCGTAGTCCGCTGGCAATACCGTTGCGGCGGCGGCTTCCAGTGCGGACAGCCCCTGCTCCTTGGTGATGCCTGGAATCAAACCGCCATAGATGCGGAACGAGTTGTTCTGCTGGAACTTTCCGAGCACCCGCGGCGCCACGGTCTGCTCGAGTTCCGCAAGCGCCCCAAGGGGTATCAGATCGCCGTGGGGTGTGCGTATCTTCAACGCGAGCAGGGCATCTGGATCCGGTCGACCGTGTTGTTCCACCTGGGGAATGACCCGGTACGCCTTGCCTTGTAGGTCGAACCGGTTGACGTAGTTGGTCGATAGGAAAACGCTCAGCTGACGGTTCACCGCCGCGAGATCCATGCCGAGATCGGCAACCCGCTCTCGATCCAGTCGAAAACGTCCCTGTGGCAGATCAATTCGCAGATCCGTGTCGGTGAACATGAACGCGCCGCTGGCCAGGGTAGCGGCGACCATCTGCTGGGCATATGGAAGCATTTCATGTGCGTTGTATGCGGACATCACCACGAGTTCGGCGTCGTATCGGCCTGCGCTTGGCAGTGCGGAAGGCAGAATCGGGAATGCCGTGACGCCGTTGATTTTTGACAGGTTGATAAACGCATCGGAAACAATTTCATGCACGGTGGCGTCCCGCTCATCGAAATCGACGAATTGCATGCCGCCGAATGCAGTTGAGGGCAGGATGACCTGCCACATTTCGGTCGCTCCAGGCAACTCGCTCATCGTGTCGACCACATCGACCATGTAACGCCGGGTATAGTCGACGGACGATTCAGGCGGCGCGGTGGTCAATACTCGGATTTCGCTCTGGTCTTCCGTTGGCGCGAGTTCCCGCTGAGAGAACAGAAAGAACGGCACGATGAGCAGTGAAACAAATACCGCGACAAAGCTCACCTGCGCGTTTGCGGTCAACAATCGATCCAGCAGTCGGCGATACAACGATTGCGCCGCTGCAAACCATCGATTCACACGCCGGGTCATGGCCGATTCGCTGCCACCCACGGGCGATACATATGCGCTCATGATCGGCGAAAGGGTCAATGCCACCACCCCCGATATCAGTACCGCGATGGCCAGGGTGAACGCAAACTCCTTGAACATCACGCCGGTCAGACCGGAAAGGAATCCGATAGGCGCATAGACCGCTGCCAGCGTGATGGTCATGGCCAGTATGGGTGCCAGCAGTTGCCGCGAACTTGCCAGCGCCGCCTCGATCCGGCTCATCCCTTCGCGCATATAGCGCGCCACGTTCTCTACCACCACGATGGCATCGTCCACCACCAGGCCCACGGACAGCACCACGGCCAATACGGTCAGCAGATTCAGCGAAAACCCCATCATCGACATTGCCGCAACGGCGCCCAAGAGCGAGATCGGAATCGTGATCAGCGGCACCAGCGCGGTCCGAAAAGAACCCATGAACGCGACGACGACGACGCCCACCAGCGCGATGGTTTCTGCCAGCGTGATGAAGATTTCCCGGAGCGCGTTGCGCATGTATTTCGTGACGTCGTAACCGATACCGATGTGCAGGCCATCGGGAAGCTGCCGGTTGACCTCATCGAGCACCACATACATGTGATCCGCGATCGCCAGTTCGTTTGCCCCTGGCAGAGGCCAGATAGCGATGAAGACCGCGTCCTGCTGGGTGATCCGGGCCTTCTCCAGACCTTCTTCCTCGCCGAGTTCCACGCGGGCGACGTCGCCGATTCGAATCAGCGATCCTGCGCTTTGTCGAATCACCATGCGTTCAAATTCGACCGTGCGCTGCAGCGACGTGTCGACCATCAGATCGATGCGTTGATTGGCGTTTTCGCTGTGGCCAATCGTGGCGATGACGTTGTTGCGGGCAAGTGCCGCCTCGACGTCCTGTGCGCTGACATTGAACATGGCCATTCGATCCGGATTCAGCCAGATACGCATGGCGGGAAATCGACCGCCCTCCAGCGTGATCCGCTGGACGCCGGGTATGGCCGCGAACTTCGGATTGACCACGCGGCTCAGATAGTCGGTGACCTGGGCCAGGCTCAAGTCTCCTGTGAGCGGCACATCCAGATAGAAGCCGGCCTGGGGGCGATCGGCGCGAATGACTTCTACCGACGGGTCTTCCGCTTCC
>JAYGEV010000033.1:0-6422 GCA_046582225.1 Pseudomonadales bacterium | reverse complement strand
GAGCTCCAGAAAGTCGGCATCCGTGAGCCGTCGGCCGTCGCTCAACAAATACAGCTCGAAGGTCTTTGGGCCGCCCGGGAGGAGCGTACCTGGCACCCCTACCAGTTGCAGAGAAAGATCACCAACCGCCACAACTCGAATATCGCCGTCGGAGCTGGATTGAAACCGCCACGTACCCGGGGCCGGGTCTCGAATTGACACCAGATCGTAACCAACATCCTTGTGCCAGCGAATCTGTGATTGTGGGGTGGTCCGGTCTAAAAGTGTTCCGCCCGGGTCAGATAACGTCAGAGTCGGGTCATCCGCCGCGCGTAGACGTAATATCGTCAGCTCTTTGATCCCGCCATCCACCCGAAAGCCAGCATCAGGGGTGTGAGGCAGCAGCGAGTTCATTGCCACGTTATCCAGCACCTTCAGCAAGAAGGCCCGCAGCTCGACCGCGGTGTCGACACGACCGGTGGTTCCTCCGGTGCTCTTCGCGATCTCCGCAAGCAGCGCCACATTAGCTGCATCTGACACCGCGACGGTATGGATCTTGAAACCCGCATCACGTAGCGCCGGTAGCCGCTGTTCCAGCAGCCGTTGCCGGGCCACCTCATTTACTGCGTTGTCATCGGAGATATCGAGCGCGCCGTGAGCAAGCAGAACGATGTGTCGCGATCGTCCGGACGGATTCACCGCATCCCAACTCGCTCGATCCAGCGCTTCGAGGAGGTTTGAGCGCTGCCCCCCGGTGGGCAGCCGCGCCAGTTGAATCTCGGCGATCTGCTTAAAAAGCTGATCGGTGATGCCGTGTTTGACCAGTTCATCAACCTGATCGGAAAACGTCCAAATCCCCGCATGGGCGTCTTCGGGGAGCATCTGCAGCAGCATTCCCACCGCGAGGCGCGCAGGTTGAGCGGGTCGGTCAGCGCCATTTTCGCCGACACATCGATGACCACACGGACGTCCAGCGGAACCACGCCCCACGTCGGATGCGGTACGCAGGCACACGCCAAGACGATCCACGCAAGCTTTTTCGCGGGTGAACGCAAACTCCGCACCCTCTGCGGCCCATGACCCATTAATAGTAGACAGAAAATGCGCGCCCGAAGGGCGGGCGTCCGGTGGGATTATTTCTCGGGGCGAGACCAGGGACTCCAGCGCCGTACACCACTTGCGCCAAGCACCAATACGGTAATCGTCACCGTTGCAACTCCCAGCAGCCGCAGCGCTACGCCAGGGGTACCATCGGACTTGAGCACGCCTTCGAACACCGCGACGACGAATGCGGGGGCGTAGTTCAGCGGATACCCCGGTACCGGCGCCGGCGTCAACAGCAAGACCAGAATCAGGCCGCATGCCAGCGCGCGCAGGTAGCCGGGCCCGGTGGCGCGCAGCGGCATATAGGCGCAGAAAAGCGTCGCGCCGCCCGCACCAATCACGATCAGCCATACCCACCCGTACGACATCAGATTTCTACCCAATGCACGATGTGATCCTCATACTCGTCGACATGTACGAGATTTGCTGGAATGACTTTGGCAAGCACCGATATGTTGGCATCGTGGACCGATTGTCGATTACCAGAGACCAGCGGATGCCAATCTGCAAGTCCGCGCCCCTCTGCGACCCGGCGATAGGCGCAACTGCGCGGGAGCCAGCGCAACGACGCGGCAATATCCGCCGACAACTCGATGCAGTCCTTCACCAGGTGGTGCCGCTCGGAGTATCGGGTGCAGCGACAGGTACTCAGATCCAACAGCTCGCACACCAGTCCGGTGTGATGAACCTCGCCGGTGTCAGCGTCCTCCATCTTGATCATGCAGCAGCGAGCGCACCCATCGCAGAGCGATTCCCATTCCACCACGCTGAGTTCATCGAGAGACTTTTCTTCCCAGAACGGCTTCATCGGCTAGCGACCTCGTCGCCGGGTGGCAGCTGCAGATAGTAGCCCGCTTCTTCGATGTTTTTAAGAACTGCGTCTGCATCAGCACGCGCCAGCTTACGCACCGGCGTGAGCTCCAACGACATCGCTTCGATCGGCTTGCCAAAGCGCTTGAGCAACGTCTCCGGGACTCGCCGCAACTCATCTTTGGAATCAACATACAGGTACAAGCCCAGTCGAACGGGGCTGCGGTAGATTTTCACCATCCGGCTCATTGTTGCCCTTCGAGTATGGCCTGGAACTGCGCTCCAACGACCGGGTAGCGCCAGCCTCCATACGCGGGCGACAGCTCACCGCTCGTCAGGAAGTGAAGAATGCACGCTTCAACGTCCCGTTTACGCGCCAGCAGTTCGTGGGCCAGCTGCAACGCGTCTGCCTGCTGTCGGCCTATCTGTCGCAATGTTTTGCTGAGTTGGCTTTGACCCTGGGTAAGCGGTCGTGCAAGCGGTTCCAGCGATTCGGCGGACTCCACGGCGCTGGCGTGCTCTACTACCAGTTCCGCGGCATATCGACGTGCCACATTGCGTGGCAACAGTTCGTGAATGCTGTCCTGGGCCAGCCGTCGGGATTTCGCGAACTCAAGTAGATGTTCGTCCCATACCACCCGATTTCGGGGCACATCGATCGCCATGGCCTTGCGTTCTCGCCACGCGCACAGCCGTTGGAGCATGCCCAGCTCGAAACCATCAAGGCGCCATGCCTTCTTCACGTTACGAAAGTATTCCTCGGGATCGGTGGGCTGATATCGACCGCGATCGGCCATCACATCCGCAAACCAGTGCTGGCGTTCGAGTTTTTCCAACCCAGCAGAAAGTATCCTGTACAGATCCGGTAGATAGTGCACATCCTCCCAAGCGTAACGAAGCTGCGCGTCTGACAGCGGCCGCTGCAGCCAGTTTGAGCGTGTCTCGTGCTTGTCGAGCTGCTCGCCGAGCAACGCAGAGACCAGGTTGGCGTAGCTGGTGCTGTAGTTCGCACTCTGGAAGGCGTTGGCAAGCTGGGTGTCGAACACTCCCCGCGGTACCGCGCCAAAATGATGTCGCATCAGCTCGAGGTCTTCGGAGCACGCGTGCATGATCTTGGTCACGCGGGGGTCTTCAAGAACTTCGAGAAACGGTGTCCAATCCGAAATGGTCAGCGGATCCAGCAGATACACGCGATCGCCGCTAAGCACCTGGTACAAGCCGGGTATCGGGAAAAATGTGTCGGTGCGCTGAAACTCGGTGTCGATTCCGATGATCGATTCCCAGCTCGCGACAGATTCGCGCAGGGCGACGTCATCCTGAATCCAGTTAACTGAAACTGCGTCGCCCTTGCATGGCATGAACGATGGTTCCTCCGTCTATGTATTCGAGCTCACCACCGATGGGAACCCCGTGGGCAATTCGAGATATCCGCGCCACATCGGACCGCAACAGCTGCGCGACGTAGTGCGCCGTCGCCTCGCCTTCCACCGTGGGATTGGTTGCGAGAATGACTTCCTGGGGACGCAGCGCCAATACCCGGTCATGCAATTCATCCATGCCAAGCTCCTCGGGGCCGACCCCGTCGATGGGCGACAACCGACCGTGGAGCACAAAGTAGCGCCCGCGAAATCCGCCCGCCTGCTCGATGGCGAGGATGTCCGCGGGGGATTCTACGACGCAAAGCAGAGCGTCATCACGCCTGGCATCCCGGCAGTAATTGCACAGCTCGTCTTCACACAGATTTCGACAGGCGCTGCAGCGCCCGACACGCTCGATAGATTCCGCCAGCGCGCCCGCCAGTACACTGGCGCCTGCCCGGTCTCGTTGCAGAACGTGCAGGGCCATGCGCTGAGCGCCCTTGGGACCTACACCGGGCAGTATCTGAAACGCCTCAATCAGCTTGTCTATTAGCGGGCTTACTCCCATCAGAAGGAAAATTTGTCCAAAGGCAGCCCGAGCCCGGCTGCCATGCCGGACATTTTTTCAGTTTGTGCCGCTTCGGCTTTTCGGACGCCGTCGTTGCACGCTGCGGCCACCAGGTCTTCGAGTATCTCCTTGTCTTCGTCGAGCAGGCTGGAATCGATGTTCACCGCTTTAACTTCATGGCGCCCGTTCATCACAACCTTGACCAGACCCGCACCACTCTCGCCCACGACCTCCAGGTTGGCGATCTCCTCCTGGACCTGTTGCATGCGCTCCTGCATGACCTGCGCCTGCTTCATGAAATCGCCTAATCCCTTCATCGCTTTTCCTCCGCTACCGGCGCCACCCCATCGAGCTTGCCACCGAAATCCCTGAGCAACGACTTCACCACCGGGTCGCTTTCGAGCATCTGCTCTGCCTGCTGCTGACGTTCGGCCTGCAGCCGCGAGAATCGCACAGCGGGCGTCTCAACATTCACCACGCCGGGCTCGATTTGCAGCCGCAGTTCCTTTCCGAGATGCTCAGTCAACGCCCGCTCGATGGCCGCGCTCTGTGCATCACTGAGCAATGTATCGTGTGCGTTGTCCAGAACCAGCTCGAGGGTTTCGCCTCGATCAGCTCGCACGACCGTGTGTTCTGCGATCATCCGTGCCACGCCGGTCAGCTCCAACGAGGCGACTATCTCATGCCACGGTGTTCCATCGGCAAGTCCGGTTTCCGACCCGGAAGGCTGAGCAGCTGATTCGGGCGGCTGGGATCGTGGTTCATCGCGAGCGCCTGGCGAGGTTGCCTGGGAACCGGTGTTTCCCGGTAACGCATCGGGCGTGAATGCGAGCATTCGCAGCAGGGTCATTTCGAAACCGCTGCGCGGATCGGGAACAATCTGAATATCCCGATATCCGGTCAACGCAATCTGGTAGTAAAGCTGCACCAGCTCCGGCCCAAACAACGCCTCAGCATTCTGCGAACCGGTAGCATGCTCGACGGCCGCTCGATGCAACGCCGCCAGCAGCCCCGCCAGCAGTTCGTCAAAATCCACCCCCCGCTCCGCCAGCTCGGCAGAAACGGCGAGTACCCGGTCGGCCGCTCCGGATGCCAGCGCCTGCATCAACGCTTCGATCTCGTCCCGGCCAGCCAGCCCCAACATCGCCGTCACGTCACCAGCTTGTAACTGTCCGCCGCCATAGGCGACGGCCTGATCGGTAATCGACAATGCATCGCGCACGCTGCCCCGCGCTGCGCTGGCAATGGCCGCAAGTGCCGCCGCTTCGAATTCCACGCCTTCTGTGGTCAGCACTTCTCCGAGGTATGCTGATATTTTGTCGATGGCAATATTCTTCAGCTGAAACTGCAGACAACGCGACAGCACGGTGACCGGCACCTTTTTAGGATCCGTCGTCGCGAGCAGAAATTTGACATGTTCCGGCGGCTCTTCGAGCGTCTTCAGCAAGGCATTGAACGCGGCCATGGAGAGCATGTGTACCTCATCGATGAGGTACACCTTGAATCGACCGCGGCTGGGCAGGTACTGGGCATTTTCCAGCAACTCCCGGGTATCCCCTACGCCGGTGCGCGATGCCGCATCTACCTCGATCAAATCGACGAAGCGGTTTTCGGCGAGTTCCTGACAGATCGAACACACCCCGCACGGGCTGGAAGACACGCCGACCTCGCAGTTGAGGCATTTGGCCAGCAACCGGGCGATGGTGGTCTTACCCACGCCACGTGTTCCGCTGAACAGATACGCATGATGCAGACGATCGTTGTCCAGCGCATGCCGCAGCGCCCGGACAACGTGATCTTGTCCTACCAGCGCGTCAAAGTCGGCCGGTCGGAGTTTGCGTGCCAATACCTGGTAACTCATGATGCCGCATTGTAGTGGCTTAGCCAGCGACACCCAACCTGAGACAACCGCTCCATGGTATTTGACCTGGCATCGCGCATCGATCCCTCCGAATCGATTCTCGTCATCGGTCATCGTGGGGCGGCCGGTCTGCGTCCGGAAAACACCGTGCCGAGCTTCGTCTGCGCAGCCGAGCTTGGCGTTGCCGCGGTGGAACTCGACGTGCACAGCGTGGAGGACCAGTTGGTGGTGATCCATGACGACACGCTCGATCGCACTACTAACGCGACGGGCCCGGTGACCGCGCGCTCGCTCGCCGAATTGCGGATGCTCGATGCGGGTGGAGGCGCTGGCGTGCCTTTGCTGGAAGAAATTTTCGAACGGCTGCCGGACCGTATCGGCATCAATGTTGAACTCAAAGGTGCCCACACCGCGCTCGGTTTAGCTCGCTTCCTCAGCGGCCATACCGACCGCGACGTGCTGGTTTCGTCGTTCGATCACACAGCGCTGACAGCGTTTCGCAATGCCGCCTTGACAGTCCCTGTGGCGCCGCTGTTTGGGCGCTGGAAACGGAATATGTGGGAGGTTGCCAAAAGGCTCGGCGCGTGGTCGATCAATCTCTCCGCGCGAATCGCCACCCCTGACCGTATCGCTGAGGCACATCGGCGAGGATATCGGGTGCTGGTGTATACGGTGAATGATCTGGAAGCGGCAGCACCGCTGGTGGCTTCCGCGGTAGACGGAGTGTTCACCGACTACCCCG
>JAYGEV010000605.1:0-7768 GCA_046582225.1 Pseudomonadales bacterium | reverse complement strand
CGACGCTCTTCCGATCTTCCTGCGTGGTTTTTCGGCTCCAGTACGGGTGGAATTTGCTCAGGGTTCGCAAGCTCTGGGGTTTCTTGCCAGGCACGACTCTGACGGCTTTGTGCGCTGGGATGCGCTACAGACATTGCTGGTGCGGCAGGTGACAAAGCTGCAAAGCGGCGCATCGATCAACACCGAGTTGCAGGATCTGTTTCGCGATCTGGTGGTTGATGCCATCGGCTGCGCCGAAGACGCTGAGGCCAAATTGATGCTTGCGCGCATCCTAACGTTACCCGATGAAGGCTATCTCTTCACCCAGCTTGCTTCGGTGGACGTGGATGAGGTCTGTGATGCGCGCGCGCTGCTGCTGTCTGGCCTGGCCGGACATCTGTTGCCCCGGTGGTGGGACCTCTACCATGCAAACGCATCCGTCGGAGCCTACCGGCCGGATTCCATGGGCATGGCGCGCCGCGCGTTGCGCAACGTGGCGCTGCGATACCTCGCTGCAGCGCTGACGGGCGAGGAACTGCAACGCCTGCTCGAAGCGCACTATGTCGATGCCGACAACCTGACCGATCGTCGCGCAGCGCTCGTGGAAATCGTCAACGCGCGTGATCTGGACGAAGCGTTTCGCGAATCGATCGTCGCAGAGTTTTACGAGGTGTGGCAGGCCGAAGCGCTGGTGGTGGACGTATGGTTTTCTGTGCAGGCGTCAAGCGAGCGCGCCGATGCGGCGAGCATTCGCAAACTGGAAAGCCATCAGGCGTTCGACCAGAAAAATCCGAACAAGCTGCGATCTGTGTATGGGGCATTCGGGCAGTTCAACCATCGAAATTTTCACGCCACGGATGGCAGCGGCTACGATCTATTAAGCGAGCGGATTATCATGCTCGACAAGAGCAATCCCCAGGTCGCGGCCCGATTTCTCACACCGCTGACCCGATGGCGCCGCTACGATCCAAGGCGCCAGGGGCTGATGCGCGCGGCGCTTGAACGCATCGGCGCCGAAGACGAACTGTCTAAAGATGTCTTTGAGATTGTGGGGAAAAGCCTTGCGGTGGTCGATCGGTAGCGATCGGTATCACGAATACAAGGCAGGCAGCGGGTCGGCGGCCGCTTTTGGAACGCGCTTTCGCAGTTGAGCTGCGGCACGAAGTACCTCTTGACCGCTAATTGCGCCGCTGGCTGCGCTGGATGCACTTGCACCGAAGACTCCCTCGTTGAGTCGCTGCCACACGCCCGTGTCGTCGGTTGTCTGGAAGCGCGATAACCCGTTAACCCGCGAGCCTGCGCTGTGGGTTTCGATGAACGCGATCAGCGCGGATCGGATTGCAGGCAGATCGTTACCTTTGCAGGCGCGCTTCAGGTTCGACCAGGCCGCTGCCGGGCTCTGTTGGGCGTCGGTCCGAGCGGCCCTGGTGACGAAGCTACCCGTGCCGGTGCGGCTGATTCGACGCGCGACTGCGAAGATCACTGTGATGGCGATCAATACAATCAGGGTCACCAGCAGGGCCTGGGACAACGACCAGGTCAGCGCCGGTGGATCGGTCAGGTCGGTGGCGGGTTCGCTATCCGACGGGGCGGGCAGCGGTTCCGGATCGGCTGGCGCGGGTTGTTGGGCCGTGCCGTCGCCGGTAATGGTGAGCAGACGTTGCGGCAGCTTTGCGACCCGGACTTTTCGAGCGGCGGTGTCCCACCAGGTTACTGCAACCTCGACCAGTGGTGCGGCTCCAGGCTTGATCGGAATCAGCGAGTATCCCTCAAGCCGGTTGCCGATGATCTGCGAGCCGGCGTTGTCATCGTCGAGGCTCGGCGCTTGCGGATACCACTTGAAGTGCACATCTGAGAACCCGATCCCCAGAGGCGGGATCGCCGATCCGGTGTTGCCTGTGGCGGTGACGCTCAGGCTGCGATTCAGCGGCTCGCCGAGCGCGTATGACGCCTGCCGCGGGGACCAGGTCTCGTCGATGCGAACGTCTGTTGCCGGCAGCCAGGGTTCGCTGCGAGGATATTCAGCAGGGATCGGCAGTACTTCCACATGTACTTCGTCGGTGCTGATGCGGATACCGGATCGACGAACACGACCGCGGCTTTGGAGGCGCACGCTCGATGTGATCGAGATTTCAGGGATCAGCAGAGAACCGCTGTGTTCGGGAAATATGGCGAACTGCTGCTCGACAACGCCATAGCGCTGCCCGTCGAGCACAGTCGTGTGCGATCGTGTGTCACCCAGGGGAATGACCACGGCGTTGGATACATCGGGCAGACCGGGCAGGTCGCTGTAGATCTGTACACTGTTGGAGTAGTAGAGGCGCCGTGTCAGAACCGTTTCGGCCTGCACATATACCGGATTCTCGGAGAGTTCGGTTTCGAAAAATACCATACGTTCGATGGTTTGTTTGATCCTCGGATCCATTGCGCGAACGACAAGTTCTATCGCGTCGCTGCGCTCGTCTCCGATCGCAATTGAAGGAACCACAAGCTCGCCGGTGCGCCTGGGGCGCAAACTGATCTGGTATTGAATCCACGTCTCGACCCGCCCGTTCACCGAACGATACTGGCTTTGGGTGTTGTTGCTGAGAACTTCGAAGTCCCGTTCCAGCGGCGACAGGTCCAGCGTTTCGATTTTTGTACGGTTGGTGGCACGCAACGTTAACCGAACGGTATCCATCTCGTCGACCAATCGCGGTTCTAGGGATGTGACGACGGCGGCGTTGCTGATGCCTGCCAGCAACATCGAGATGAGCACTGCGCCGATGGCAGGTTGGAATCGAGCCACGTTCACCAGATTTTCTCGGGTTGCTGATTGCGATAGTCACCGCTGCGCAGGCGCCGATTCGTTTCATAACGGAACTTGCGACGCAGCAGTCCGCCCGGGTCATCGGGTACCCGGCGCAGCCATTGCTCCAACGCATCTTTCTGCTCATCTCTGGATTCGCCGAGGTCTTCGGTCGGATCGCCGCTCTGGTCGTCCTTGGATTTGCGTTGCTCGGACTCCGCGTTTTGCGGATCTGCCTGCTGGTCGGGCTGCTCACCCTGTTGTTGTCCATCCTGGCTCTGGTCGGGGTTGCCGCTTCCGGAAGTGGAATCTTCGGGGTTCTGACCGGCCTGGTCCTGCTGCTGGTTGTTTTGTTCCGAGGATTGCTTCTCCTCCAGAAGTTTTTCCATCAGTTGCCTGTTAAACGCTGCATCCGCGTGATCTGGCGAGCGCCTGAGCACCTCTGAATAGGCGTCTATGGCTGGTTCATAGGCGCCTTGTTGGGCCAGGGAATTGCCCAGGTTGTAGGTGTTGGTCACCGTGGGTGCGCTCGAGAATCCTTCGGCGGCGCCAGCGTAGTCCTCGCCGCGATATCGGGCGGTCGCCTGCCATTGGGGATCTTCGAACAGCACTGCGGCGGCTTCCGGGCGACCTTCGCGCAGCTCACGGCGGGCCTGCTGGTCGCGCCGTTGCCACAGATCGTCCCACAGGTTTGAGTGAGCCGGAGGCGGCATTACAACGATGCACAACATGACCAGAACACCGCGACGGAAACCGATCAGTACCAGCGGCAGCAGCAGCAGGCAGACCCAGAAGCCAGCATCGGCCCAGGTATCGAACTCACGCTCTAGATCGATGCTCTCGTCGTCACCGGGCAAGGTGGTGGCCAGCAGGTAGTTAATGTCATCGTCCGCCAGGCCGAGGGTGCGATAGCGACCATGGGCGATACCGGCAATTGCCTCCAGGCGCGCACTGTCCAGCCTCGCCAGGATGGTGTTGCCCTGCTGGCTGCGCAATACATCCCCTGGCTGATCGGCGAAATCCAACGGGATGCTGCCTCCCGCCGCGGTCCCGACGCCGAGAATGGAGATCGGGAAGTTCGGGTTGCGATGATTGGTGAAGTCCGCCATCTGATCTACGCCGTCGGTGACCAGGAGGATCCTTCCCTGCACGAAGCCGGCGTTGCTGAACAGTTCCTTGGCAACCGCGATTGCGGCGCTTGCTCTGCTGCCGAACACCGGCATCATTTCCGGGCTTAGCGCCACCAGCAGATTTTCGATGGTGCGGGTGTCGTCAGTCAGCGGTGAAACCGCATGCGCATCGCCCGCGTAGGCGACCAGAGCGGTGAAGCCTTCCGTGCGCAGGCGCAGCACGTCGGTAATCTTCTGGCGTGCTCTGACCAGCCGCGAAGGTGCGATATCCTGCGCGAACATTGAAAGCGAAAGGTCCAGCACGATGACCATGGCATCGCTCTTCTGCTGCACGGGTTGGGGCAGGCGTTCCCAGGTTGGACCCGCCAGGCCCAGGGTGGCAACTGTAAGAGACAGCGCGAGCGCCCACACGGTCTTGCGGAACCGGCCGCTGCTTGATGGCTCCAGCAGCACCGCCAGAAGTTCGGGAGCCACGCTCGCCTCCCAGTGTGAACCGGCTGCTCGCTGCCGTGCCCAGAGCACCGCGACGACCATAGCTGGAATCAGGCCCAACAGCCACCACGGTCGGATGAAGTGTAACGCTTCAATCACGGCCCCATCCTCGCCAGTCCCAGATCACGAGCACCAGAACCCCGAACCACGCGCCGGCCAGGGGCCAGTGATACAGGGCGACGATGGGTCGATAGGTTTCGGCATCCTGTTCGATGGGTTCCAGCGCGTCGATGAGGTCGTAAATCTTCGCCAGACGCTCGGTGTTCTGGGCCCGAAAATATTGTCCTCCGGTTGCCTCGGCGATGGCCTGTAGGGTCTCTTCATCGAGTTCCGCAGACGGATTGATGACCCGCGAGCCGAATACGCCGAACAGGCTCGGCATGCGCATTTCATCTGCACCCACGCCGATGGTGTGAATGCGAATACCCTCCTGTTCGGCCAGCCCGGCGGCCCGGATGGGCGAAATTTCGCCGACGTTGTTGGCGCCGTCGGTTAGCAGGATCAACACGCGGTCACCCTCGGGCCGGCGCCGCAGGCGTTTGACCGCCAGCCCGATGGCATCGCCGACCGCGGTCTTGCCACCGGCGATCCCGACCGGCGCTTCGATCAACAGCCGGTTCACGCTGTTGAGATCGAAGGTAAGGGGCGCCTGCAGATAGGCATTGGTGCCGAACAGAATAAGACCAATGCGGTCGCCTTTGCGCGCTTCCACAAACTGACTCACCACCGATTTGACCACGGTGAGGCGGTTCACCAATTGACCGCCGAGTTGCAGATCTTCGGTGCCCATGCTCCCGGAGATATCCACGGCAAGCATCAGGTCGCGACCTGTTACCGGCAGGGTTACCGGGTCTCCGGTCCATTGCGGGCGCGCGGTGGCGGCCACCAGTGCCAGCCACACCATCCACAGCAACAGTGCCCGCCAGAACGCGCTCCGACCCAATCCCAACGCGGTTTCATCGTCGCCATGAAATGTCTCAACGCTGGGAACGCTGAGCGCCGCCTGCTGCAGTTCCAGAGGTTTAAACAGCAGGCGCACGAGCAACGGCAGCGGGATCAGTACGAACGCCCAGGGCCACAGCCACTCGATCATGGCCGTGCCCTGGCCAGGAAACCTGCGAGCAGCTGGTGCAGCGGCTCGATCTGGATTTCGGGTGTTTTGCGAAATCGCTCATTGCCGAGGATCTGACCGGGACCGTCGCTGAATGCGGCGCTACCGTGGTATTCGTCGAGCATCTTCAGCCAGTCGATGTCGCTGGCTGGCCTCGCAGCCCGAATGCCCAGACCATGAATCAGCAGGCGCTTGAGCAGTTCGTTGCTCTGATGAACGTAGGATTCGGCCGTGATCTCCCCCGCACGCAGACGGCCGTGCAATGCCTGATACAAACGCCTGGTTCGCTTAATCGGTCGGCGTCGGGGGTACTCGCGGAATACGAACCGCACCGCCAGCAGGCAGCCGAGGAGGGTTGCGGCCGCCAGCAGCCACCAGCCTGGAGCGGGTGGCCACCACAGCGGATCGGCTGGTATGTGGATGTCTCTGAGCTGTTGCAGCAGATCCGGCTGCATCACGACCACCTCGCGAGATGGCCCACCGGTTCGTTGGTAGGCAGTGGTCGGTAGCGCACCTGAGAAAGCTTGCAGATGGATTTGAACTCTGCTTCGTGGGCATCGAAGCGATCGCGATAGCGCTCCCGGAGCTTTCGGTTGCCGGTGTGGAACTGCCAGCGGTCCATTCCATCGGTCACCGTGTAGCGATCCGCCGGCGGCAGATCCCGCTCCAGCGGGTCGTAAACGCGCACCGCGATGACCTCGTTATGGCGGGCCAGCGCGCGGAAAGTATCGCGCCAGTAGTCGCCCATGGGCTCAAAATCGCTGATCAGATAAATGCGGTAGTTGGTGTGTACCAGTCGGCGCAGTCGCGCCAGGTTTTCTTCGCGATTTTTCCAGTTGGCTCGACCCGCTCGCGGCGCCAGGGCGTTATTGAATCGGGCCAGATCCGCCAGCAGGCGAGCTACCGCTTTGACGCTGCGATGTGGTTTGTGAATGGCCGCTTCGTCGTTGCCGATGATCATTCCGCCGACGCGATCGTTGTGGTTCAAGGCCTGCCAGGCTGCCGTTGCTGCGACTTCCGCCGCAGCGACAGACTTCAGCCTGACCTGGCTGCCGAAAAACATATTCTGGGTCTGATCGACCACGACCAGGGTCAGGCGTTCACGTTCTTCGCGAAATACCTTGGTGTGCGTTTTGTTTTTTCGCGCGGTTACCCGCCAGTCGATGGTGCGGACGTCGTCGCCGGGCTGGTAGGCGCGTACTTCGGAAAAGTCGATTCCGCGGCCCCTGAGTTTCGACAAACGATTGCCGCCGTGAGACCCGCGCACGAGTGGGGATTTCTGCTTCAGGTTCGAGGCGTGATAGCGAATGGCCAGCAGGTCCGCCAGGCTGGCGTACGCGCCGCCAAGGATCGCTTCTGATCTGGTCTGGATGCCGCGCTGCGTGACTGGTTCGCTCAGGGAACTGGTACCTCGTCAATCAGCTGGTCGATGACCTGATCGGTAGTCACCCCCTGCGCCTCACCATCAAAGGTCAGAATCAGTCGGTGCCGCAGGACGTCATGGGCAATTGCCTGAACGTCTTCGGGGGTCACATACTCGCGGCGATCGAGCCAGGCCAGGGCGCGAGCGCATTGATCCAGGGCGATGGTGCCGCGCGGGCTCGCGCCAAAATCCAGCCACTCCCCGAGCTCGCCGCGGGCTTCCCGGGACGCCATGATCAGCGCAACGATGTATCGCTCTACCGGCTCGGCCATGTGCAGGTTGAGGATGGCGCGACGGGCATCAAAGATGTCCGCCTGAGTGAGCTGGTAGGAGGGCGTCGCATTGCGGTCACCTTCGCTGGACTCCCGGCGAACGAGGTGCAGGATCGCGGTTTCTGCTTCCTCGCTGGGATAGCCAACGTTGACATGCATCAGGAACCGGTCGAGTTGCGCCTCGGGCAGGGGATAGGTGCCTTCCTGCTCGATCGGGTTCTGGGTGGCCATGACCAGAAACAGGTCCGGCAACGAAAACGTCTGCCGGCCGACGCTGACCTGGCGTTCGCCCATTGCTTCGAGCAACGCCGATTGAACTTTTGCCGGTGCTCTGTTGATTTCGTCGGCGAGCAGCAGGTTGTGAAACACCGGTCCATGCTGGAACTTGAAGGAGCCGTCTTCGGGGCGATACACCTCGGTTCCGGTGATGTCGCTGGGCAGCAGGTCAGGAGTGAACTGGATACGGTGGAACGTGCCCTCGATGGCCTCGGCAAGGCTCTGCACCGCTAGCGACTTGCCCAGACCGGGCAGGCCTTCGAGCAGAACGTGGCCGTCGGCCAGCAGGGCGATCAT
>JAYGEV010000593.1:0-12387 GCA_046582225.1 Pseudomonadales bacterium | reverse complement strand
CGACGAGCGTGGCGAGATCGGACCAATGCTGATGGGCGATCTCGGTGCGGACGTGGTTCGAGTAGAAGCGCCTGGTGGATCAACCTCCAGATCCTGCGCACCCATCCTGTCCGGGGTCGGTGAGGATCTGTGCAGCCTTTCGTTTCTGGCGTTCAACCGAAACAAGCGCTCCGTCGTGCTCGACCCCGACTCTACCGATGACCAAAACGCATTGACGGATCTCATCCGCCGCTGCGATTTCATCTTCGAATCCTCGCGCCCTAGCAGCCTGTCTCTGTTTGGCGTTGACTATGAACGGGCGCGCGCGCTGAACCCACGCATCGTCTTTGTGCGAATTTCGCCATTCGGCGACAGCGGGCCGCACGCAGACTATCTGGGCAACGATCTGGTGCTGGCCGCCATGGCAGGGCCGGTCGCGCTGCAGGGCACGGCGGACCGGGCACCAGTACGTCTCAGCGTGCCTCAGGTGTGGCGCCATGCCGGGGTCGAAGCCGCGGCCGGCGCAATGGTGGCCCACCACAAGATGCTGCGCTCCGGCACTGCTCAGTTCGTTGACCTCTCCGCGCAAAGTGCGATGACCTGGACCATGCTGAACGCGATGGGTGCCCACGCGATACAAGGGTTCGACTTCGAGCGCGACAGCCGCTTCAGCACCGGTACCACGCGGTTCGACATTCTGTTTCCGACCGCAGATGGACATATCGTGGCCATCCCCATGTCTCGCGTGATACTCGGCTGCCTCTCCTGGATGATTCAAGACGGCGTCGCCGATGAGTCTTTACGGGACATTGACTGGCAGACCTACGACCAGAACGTTCGTAATCCGGACGCAAAGCCGCTGAACGTCTACCAGGGTGCGGACCTGTGCCGGAATTTCTTCGCGAAACACACCAAACAGGAATTGTTCGAATTCGGCCTGAACAACGGAATCACTCTGGCTCCGGTGAACACGCTTGCTGAGTTGATCGAACTGGAACACCTGCAAAAACGCGACTACTGGGTACCCCTTGATCTGCCGAACGGTAAAACTGTGCGCAGCGCAGGTTTGTGGGCCAAAACAAACCATTCAAACCTGTCCGTGCAACGACCGGCGCCCCGCCTGGGCGAACACAATCAGGAGATACGCGCCGAATTGGCACAGCCTGCCAAACCAAAAGCCAGCCCGGAATCAGATTCAACAGATACGATGCCCTTCGAAGGCATCACGGTCGCCGACTTCTCCTGGGTCGGAGTGGGTCCTATTTCTACCAAATACCTGGCTGACCACGGCGCCCGGGTCATACGGGTCGAGTCTGAAAGCCGCCCCGACGTATTGCGGGGCGCAGCACCGTTCAAGGATACCGAAGCAGGCCTGAACCGCTCCCAGTTTTTTGGTGATTTCAACACCTCCAAACAAAGCCTCACACTGAACATGAAAATACCCGAGGCCATCAAGATCGCCAAACAAATCATCGCACGCTCCGATGTACTGATCGAAAGTTTCGCTCCAGGTGCCATCGGTCGCATGGGTCTGGGCTATGAGCAAGTCAGCAAGCTCAATCCCGGTATCATCATGGTAAGCACCTGCCTCATGGGCCAAACCGGCCCGGCCACACAGATGGCGGGCTACGGCTACCATACCGGGGCGATGGCCGGTTTTTATGAAGTCACCGGCTGGCCTGATCTGGCACCGAGCGCCCCCTGGGTGGCCTATACAGACACCATCGCGCCGCGGTTTGTTTCGATTCTATTGGCCGCGGCCATCGATCACCGACGCCGAACCGGCGAGGGCTGTTACCTGGACGTAGCTCAGATTGAAACGGCCCTGCACTTCCTCGGCCCTGAACTGCTCGACCTGCAGGCAAATGGAGTTGCCGCAACACGCATCGGCAATCGTTCCACCGTCAATGCGCCTCAGGGCTGCTACAGATGCACCGGCGAAGACAACTGGTGCGCGATCGCGGTGGACAGGGATGATCAGTGGCTGACGCTATGTCGGGAAATCGGTCGTCAGGACCTGGCGGATTCGATCGCGTTGGCCACTCACGAAGGACGCATTCACGCACACGACGACATCGACACCGCCATCACCGCGTGGACCGAAACAAAAGACGCCACAGCGGTCATGCGCGCGCTGCAGGCCGCAGGCGTGCCAGCGGGCGTGGTACAACGCAGCAGCGATCTGTTGTGTGACCCGCAATATGAACACCGGCGTTTTTATCGCTACATGGATCATCCCGAAATGGGGCGTATCCCCTATGCAGGACACCAGTTTCAGATTCTTGGCTACGACAATGGTCCCCGCGCGCCAGCGCCCACGCTCGGACAACACAGCCTTGAGATATTGAGCGAATTCTTGAATCTCAACGATGAAGCCATCGCCGAAGCGTACGTGAGCGGGGCTATTTCCTAGCGGAATTCGAAGGTGTTTCCTCTTCGCTCAGCAACACGCCGCTGCTCTCCAGGGCATCGACTTCCGCGTCGCTCAAGCCAAGCTGCGCTTTGAGTTCCGCGCGGTTGTCAGCGCCGCGCAGGTATGCGCCGCGCCGCGGACCCACCTCTGCATTGGAGAATCGAGCGGGTGATCTGGGTATGCGCCGCGGCGCGCCGTTGACCTCCAGCTCCAGCAACACGCCCCGATGCGCTGCCCAATCCTCCGACACAGCGTCGGCCAGGCTCTTTACCGCGCCCACCGGAATTCGAACACTGTCCAACGCCTGCTCAAATGCAGCAGCGTTTTCATACGCGCCTGCCCACTCCTGAATCAGCGACCGGATTTCATCGTCGTGGCCTTGCGTATCAGCGATGGAGTGCCAGCCCCGCGCGGTCAATTCTTCGGTTCTGCCGAGGGCTTTGGCTACGCCGAAGACCCAGGTGGTCGGATTGCCCGGCACCTGCGCCCATGAGCCATCGCCCAGTTTCAGCAATACAGCCTTACCCGGGCGAAACGGGCTGATTTCATCGCCGAGGCCACCGTTGACCTCCACCGCGGAGAACTCGTTGGTGGCCAGCATGGTTTCCGCCATCGTGACATCGATGTGTTGACCCTGACCGGTCCGCTCACGATTGAACAACGCAGCCAGTATGGCGCTGGCGGATTGCGCGGCCACCGCAAAGTCTACGTGCGAGACCGATTCCGGCATTGGGTCGGTGCCTCGTTCACGCGCATTCATTTCCAGCAACCCGAGTTCGGCATGGATGACCGGCGCATAAGCGCGTCGATGCGCTGCCGGCCCATCCTGGCCGTAGCCGGTGATGGAGCAGTAAATGACATTGGGGTTGTCTTCGCGGACGTCTGCATAACCGATCCCTAAACGATCGGCGACTCCAGGCCGGTAGTTTTCCACCACAATGTCGGCCAGTGCTGCCAGGCGACGTACCAGCCGCGTTCCATCCGGTTTTGACAAATCGATGCACAGATGCGCTTTGCCCACGTTCTGCTGCGCAAAACCGAGCGCGACCCCATTGGCTTTGGGCACGCCGCGCCGCATGAGATCACCTTCCGGCGGCTCTATCTTTATCACATGCGCACCATAGTCACACAGCGTGCGCGTACATGCCGGGCCCGCCACAACCCGCGTCAGGTCGAGTACGGTTACGCCGTCGAGGAGTCCAGACATGTGCGCCCCTGTTGCATTTGTTGGCTTATCGACGGCTGGCTTATCGGCGGTCGATGAACGTGTGTTCCTTGCCGAACAGGAAGGTAGACCGTTCCATGTCGATGAAGTTGTGCTCGTCTTCAATGAAGGCAGCGCCGGCTCGGCGCGCTTCGTCCGTACTCGGCGCCATGCTACGGTCCACCCATGCCTCGGCATGGCCCAGATAGGACTCAACGACCGTGCCGCGAGCAGCTTGCAGGTCTTTGTCCAACGGCGAGTTGGCTCGGTGTACCTGCCGGTAGCAGAGCGTCCCGGTCGCCTGGGAATGGGAACGCACGATGGGGCCGTGCTGCGTCAGCCAGTAGTGGCGCGCCTGCTCCTCGGTGAGTTCGGATTTGTGGCGCAGCGGGAAGAAGATCCGCACAACGTTGCTTTTGACGCTGGCGACAACGTTTTCCGGGGACGGATTCACTTGTGGATATTCATAGGCAAACCACAGCGGCGATTGCGGGAGGTCGATGAACTTTGCCTCGTCTTCCAACAGCGCAGCCCCGGCCGCCTGGCCGGCTTCGCTCGCCAGAGCCACCTCGAGTTCGGCTTCCGTGGACCACCACAGTTCCGCGACGCCGTCGTAGTGGGGTTCCATGTTGCCGCGGGCTTTCTGCGCCGCCTCGTTCGCCGGACCCTCAATGGTGTGGGTTTGCACGTACCTGAGGATGTTCAGGTCCTCAGCAAAACCTGCCACCAGCGGTCCGTGCTTGCGCCGCCAGTAGTCGTGAAATTCCTCGAGTGACAGCTCGGGCTGCCTGCGCAATGCAAATACCAGTCTTATCATTGTTGATCTCCCTAAGTAAGTAGAGCCGCAAACGCCTCCAGCTCACGAGGAATGTCGTTTCCCGCAGGCTGATAGGCCACCTCGGTCGCGCCACCGGCTTCCAACCCGGCTAAGCGATCGCGCCAGGCCCCGTGATCCAGCGCCAGCCCCTGGGCTTGCAGGAGTTCGCCGGTGACAAAAGGTTTGTCCCGCTCGTTTACCGCGATGAGGTGCTGGTCGTGGAGGGCCAGGTGCCGTTCGTCCTCCGGAATGGCTTCGTATACCGCGGCCCACTCGGGCCCATTGGCGAGCCCTCCCGTTTGTCCAAATTCCATTGCAAAGTGCAATCCAACCGCGGCCCCGTGACCGGCTGCGGCTATGGCCCGTTCGGAGCCGGGAGGTTCGCCAGCATCCAACACCGTGCCCATAATCAGGACCGGGTTCCAATCGAACTCCCCTCCGGCCGGCAGCGTGGTGAAAATCCCATCTCCCAGGTCCTGGGCTGCGGCGATGCCTTTGGGACCTGCGGCGGCAATCAGAATGGGTACTGCCATTGGACGCGGCGCTCCAAACCCGACTGGATGCATCATCTCGATGGTTTTGCCTTCCCACTCCACGCGCTCACCGTTGAGCAACCCGCGTAGCGTCGTGACATATTCCCGCACGTAGGACCAGGGCAACGGACGGTGCCCAAGGGTCAGCCGGCCGGTAAAGCCCGAGCCGATAGCGACCGCGACACGCTCGGCTCCGGCCAAATCGACCAGCGTGGCGATGGCCGCGGCGTTCGTCATGGGGTGACGCAGGTTGGGCACGAGCACTGCCGGCCCCAGGCCAATGCGGTCGGTGCGCTCAGCGGCTCGGCACATCTGCACCCACACGTCCGGATATAAGGCGGGCGAGTCGTAGAACCAGGCCCGCTCATAACCAAGCTGTTCGGCCACCGCGGCGTGTTCGTGAGAAAGGCTGGATGTCGCAAAAGCGCAAGACAGTTTGAGAGCCACGACCGATTCCTGAATTAATACGGGAACGGCTTAGGTTAAGGAAGGCCGCTGGCAAAGCCAAGCGGCACCTTCACGCCATGAAATTTTAGGAAGTCACCACGCCGCTTCACCCGAACGTGCTTACGATCCTTTTTCAACGCGTATAATCGGCACTCCCGTCGATCGATCGACCAGGAGCCACACAGGACAGGCATGACCATCGACTATTCCGAACGTCACCATCCCTTCGAGGGCTGCTTCAATTTCCGGGATATCGGCGGATATCCCACCACGGATGGCCGTCGGGTTCGCTGGGGTCGATATTTTCGCACCGGCAGGCACGATCGGATGACGGTAGAGGATCTCGAAAAAGTCAAAGGGATGGGGATCGCAACGCAGATCGACCTGCGCAAACCCGATGAGATTCGCGAACAGGGCCGAGGCCCTCTCGAAGGCATGGGTGCGACTTACTACAACATCGCCGTCATTCCCGACGGTGGCACCGACCAGCTCAGTCGCGTTGTCGGGGACACCGGTATTTCCGGAAAGCGCTACCTCGCCTATCTCGATTTCGGCCCTGAATCATGGGTGCGTATGTTCAAGATTTTCGAGCAGGCGAGCAGTCAGCCTATTGTTCTGCACTGCACCGCCGGTAAAGACCGCACCGGCGTTTCCACCGCGTTCCTCCTGTCCGTGCTCGGAGTTGATCGCGCCTTGATTGAAGCCGATTACATCCTGACCAATCGCGATGTGGCCAGGCAGATCGACTTTGTCCAAAATGCCGACGGCCTCCCTGAAGGGATCGACCGAGATTCGATGATGCGCTTAGCCGGGGTTCCTGAGGATGCCATGGGCGCCTTTCTTGACGGCCTGAAGGAGCGATGGGGAAGCCCCCTGGATTACCTGCGAAGCATCGGCATCAGCGACGCCACGATGGAGACGGTCCGGGAAGAATTCCTGGAGCGATGAACCGCCAGTGGCCGACATAGCGAGCCATGCTGGTAAGTATGTCGATTGGCAGTCCCGCTGCTTTTGGTCTACCGTTGCCTTCTTTGTCAGCCGGAATCCGCGATGACGTATGCTGCTAACGAGCCGTTGGAAAGATGGCTGTCGCAGGAGTCTCCGGAAGAAGTGCTAGAGCCGGATCTACCTATCATTGATCCGCATCATCACCTTTGGGATATCCGCTCTGCGACCTCCGAGCCGCTCGCCAGCTTCGAGCAAAAAGTATTTCTGTGCGAGGAGATCGTGCGCGAACTCCATGATTCCGGGCACAACGTCGTGCAGACGGTTTTCGCCCAGTGCGGCGCTTTTTACCGGGCCGACGGTCCAGCACAGATGCGATGCGTGGGTGAGACGGAGTTCGTCCACGGCATCTTTGCGATGAGCAATTCGGGTATATACGGCGACGTTCGACTTTGCACTGGAATCTTCGGCAGCGCCGATCTTCGTGTTGGTGCCGACGTCGAGCCGGTGATCCAGGCTCACCTTGCGGCGTCGCCAAACTTTCGCGGCGTGCGCACGGCTTTCCCGAGTGATCTGAACGACGAGTTTATGGCAGGGTATGCGATCCTGGCCAAGTACAGGCTCTGCTTCGACAGCTACTCGCCCGAGTTTGAAAGATTGCCGAATCTGGCCCGCCTCGCCGATGCAAACACAGACGTGCCGGTCATCGTCAATCACCTGGGTGGCAAGATCGACCCTGATGCCTCCAGCGAAACAGTGACCCGCTGGCGCACAAACATCGATGCCATTGCCCGTTGCCCCAACGCGCTGATGAAGTGCGGCGGTGGCCAGCAACGGGTGGGCGCAGACTGGGAACCACCATTCCATATGCATCGGCGTGCTGCACCGATCAGTTCCGAAGAACTGTGTGAGCGCCTGTTTCCGTACTATCAGTACGTGATCGACACATTTGGACCTCAGCGTTGCATGTTCGAGAGCAACTTTCCGGTCGACAAGGAGTGCGTCTCTTACCGTACGCTGTGGAATGCGTTCAAGTTAATCGCCGCGCGATTGGGCCTCAGCGAGACCGAGAAAACCGCGATCTTCAGTGGCACCGCAGCACAGGCGTACCGGCTTTCGCGCTAGCCCAACCAGTACTGAATACGTAATGGGCAGCGCCAGCTACTCACGCTCTGAAGCAACTTTGCCGTCGACATAGTTTTTGCCGCGTGCAAAAACCGTGACCACAACCACGCGGACCTTGACGTTAAACTCACTGGCCAATCCCACACATTCACGAAAGGTCCAGGTGTCCTTCTGGTCGATTCGTTCTTCCAGGGTAAGTTTCACCCATTCAGACTACCACCGGCTGGGAAACCTGGCACCAGGCATTACTCCAGGCGTTCGCCATTTTCGTAAACAACCCCGTCAACGCGCGCGCGGCGGCGCTCTCGGGTTTCTCCCTGCTGGTCCGGATACTTCGGGGCTGTCATGAAACGCGCGAACCAGTCTGCCAGCAACTCATCGTTGTCAATCGTGCGCAACAACAGGTCTTTCACCTGCCTGAAAAACTCGGGGGCAATCTCTTCGGTCGCCATGGTGCTGTTTAATGGCGGGTCGGACCAGTGCAACTCATGATCTTGAGCAAGCACTTCCACCGCGAGATCGCTCAACAACTCGCTCACGGTGGGCGAGCGAAAGCCGATGGAATATGTGAGGCACTCGGTTAAGGCGACCCCCCAGTGGCTCACGCGAGGCGGAAGATAGAGCATGTCACCCGGTCCGAGCGTCCACTGTTGCGACGCTTCGAAGCGCTGAAGTACCCGCAGATCCGTTTCCGGCAGAAGTCCCTCTTCCCTGCCGTGCAACTCGGAAATTTCCCATCGCCGCTCACCCTCCACCTGCAGCAGAAACACGTCGTAGTGATCGAAATGAGGACCGACGCTACCGCCGGGCACCGCGTAGCTCACCATGACGTCGTCGAACCGCCAGGGTGGAAGAAAATCGAACCGCTTAAGCAGTTCCTTGACCTGAGGCACCCAAAGGTCGACCGCCTGTACGAGAAGCGTCCAGTCGTGCTCTGGCAGCGCCCGGAAGTCCTGGTCCTGGAACGGCCCGTGGCGTAACTCCCAGGGCCCGGCGTCACCACCCTCCAACACAAGCCGCGATTCCACCTCAGCGTCTAACGCCAATCCCGCTAGCTCATCAGGAGAAACAGGCGACCGATAGCCGGGCATTGCATCGCGCACCAGCAACGGCTGGCGTTGCCAATGTTCACTCAGGAACTGATCAGGCGCTATTTCGCCAAAAATACTCATAGGGATAGTGACCAACAGACCATCGCGCTGGCAGCATATCAAGGAAAATGCGCTGCATGACGCTTCAGCCCGAATTATCCCTCTGGGTCGACAACCAGATAAACTTGAGGTTCTGGGCGGCAGCATGACTTGCGGCTTGCCGTGTCGCGACTAAGGACACTCCTGTTGGAAGACGATGCAGTAGTCAGCTCGGTGAGGCATTGGTTGGAATCCTTTGTGGTGGAACTGAACCTCTGCCCGTTTGCGCAACGCGAACTGGCGAAAGGCAGCGTGCGCTTTTCGGTGACGCCGGCGACCACCGAAGAGGATTTGTTGCAGGCACTTCATAGTGAGCTGCAGCTGCTCAACGCAGACGCGTCAGTGGAAACCACATTGTTGATTCATCCGGGGGTGTTGCAGCGGTTCGAGGACTACAATCAGTTTCTGAGTGCCGCCGAGCGGTTGCTGGTACGGTCGCGACTGGAAGGTACGTATCAGATAGCCAGTTTCCATCCCGGCTATCAGTTCGCTGGTACAGATCCTGATGACCCGGAAAACTATTCGAACCGGTCAACCTATCCCCTGTTGCACATTCTTCGCGAGCAAAGCGTCGCTCGAGCCGTCGTCGAATACGCAGGCGTCGACCAGATTCCAGCACGAAACATCGAACTGCTGAATCGACTCGGCAAGAGCAGGCTCCGGGCGTCGTGGCAGGCCTGTTTCAACCGATGACCACGCAGCGTGAGGTGATTGTTGTGGGTGCTGGTGCCAGCGGACTGGTGTGCGCCGCCAGCGCAGGTAACCGTGGTCTGGATGTCCTGCTGCTGGAGAAAAACCCCAAAGCGGGATTGAAAATTCTGGTTTCCGGCGGGGGTCGCTGCAACTTTACCAACGTCTTTTCTGACCCGAGAAAACAGTTTCTGTCTCAAAATCCCCAGTTCTGCATCTCGGCGATGAGCCGCTATGAGCCATCTCACTTTATCGACATGGTCGAGGCGCACGGCATCAGTTATCACGAAAAGAAGCTCGGCCAGCTGTTCTGCGACAACAGTTCCAAGGACATAGTTTCCATGCTTGTGGACGACTGTTCAACCGCACGGGTAGACCTTCGGGTGAGTCGGGAAGTAATCGCGATCACACGGGAAAGCGATGGCACTTTCAGGGTGGAGACTGAGCCGGAAACCTATTTCTCAAAAAAGGTGGTCATAGCTTCGGGCGGACTGTCGCTACCAAAAGTTGCGAGCGATCTGGCCTTTCGAACAGCAAACAGGCTTGGCGTCGACGTCCTCACCCCTCGAGCGGCCCTGGTGCCGTTGACGTGGAATTCTCGCGACAAGGAAACCTTCCACCGCCTTTCCGGAATCTCTGTTGACACAATTGTGTCCAGAAACGGCGTCAGCTTTCGTGAGAATATTCTTTTCACCCACCGCGGTTTGAGCGGTCCCGCTATTCTCCAGATATCGTCGTACTGGCGTGAGGGCGACTCCGTAATCATTAACCTGTTGCCGGAAACAGATGTCGTCGACTGGCTTACAGATGAACGCAACACAAACCCCCGACGACGCGTTGTAGCGCTCCTGAAAACCAGGCTGCCCAACAGGGTTGTCGATGCCCTTTTTGACGCCTTTTTCGCGGCCCTTTTCGACGCAAAGGTCGACGTCGGGTTTGAAGACATCAGGGTGGGTAGCTGTTCGTCGCTACAGATCGCGGAAATTGCTGCGCGGCTGAACGCCTGGGAAGTCAAGCCAGGTGGTTGCGAAGGCTACCGCACCGCTGAGGTCACGCTCGGGGGAATAGACACCGACGAAGTGTCATCAAAAACCTTCGAACTCACACAGGTTCCAGGTTTGTTCGCCATTGGCGAAGCCCTCGACGTCACCGGGTGGCTTGGCGGCTATAACTTTCAGTGGGCGTGGGCATCAGGCTGGTGTTGCGCCCAACACCTGTAGCGGGCTGCGCGAGTGAGGTGTCGGTCCTTATCGATCAACGCCTCGTGTGGCCAACCATATGACATGCCGGGATCCCTTGCCCCGGTGTGCGCGCACGCGCCTTTCGTCGACGGAGAATCCGACCTTTCGCAGTCGCGAGGTAAATCGTGACGCCGGTGAGGCCGACCAGATGGCGAGGACGCCTGAAGTGCGCAATGCATTAAAAGCAGCATGAAGACCCTGGAAAGAATACAGATGATCGTTCTGCGGGTGAGTCAAACCTTCGGGGCCATTGTCAACATCGAGCAGGATCGCATCATAGGTAGCAGAAGCGCGGTTGATCAGCTCACCGACATCCGCACATTTTACCCGAACGCGTTTGTCGGTCAGGGGATGCCCGGCGCACCCGCCAAGAACATCATGATTCCACTGCACAACGCCCGGCACGAGTTCAGCAACCACTACCTGTGCATGCGCCGGCAGACACCCAAGAGCCGCCGCCAGAGTGAATCCCATGCCCAGACCGCCGATGAGAATCTGCGCGGCTTGCTTATCGCGCAATGATTCGCAGGCAAGGGTACCCAGCGCATCTTCTGAGCCGTGGGTTCGGCTGTTCATAAGATCGCCATGGCCACCGGCAATCCGAATCGCAAACTCATTGTCTCTCTTGAACAGATGCAGCTCGCCGCCGTCGTTCGGGATGCTTGCCGTATCCACCGGTTCCCATCGGCTCACCGCGACTCCTCAATTCACAAGTGGCTACCTCGCCTGATGGGCGACCCAGCCGCCTACGAGTTCGGCAGCGGGCGTGGACTGCTCAACACCTCGGAAAGATATGCGGAGTACTTCTCCAACGCCTCCAAGGTTTCGCTTTGAGCTACCCCGTAGGCACGAGAGACCAGCCTGCTTGCCTCCCAGGAACTGTAGCCTCCGTTCAGGAGTTTGGCATAAGCATCGATCCGAGATTTGACCTCTTGGTCGGGTCGCTCGCTTGGCACTTCTTGAGCGAGTGCTCGCCTGGTTGCCGCGAGATAGTCATGCGCCGGCTTGTTGTACGTCGGCGACCAACCGATTGCCTGTTCCAGTAACTCTTCGGCCCGAGCGAATTCGCCGACGCGGTAGGCGAGGTAGCCCACCGTTGTATAGGCGGTACCAATGTCCTTCGTTTTACGGATGGTTGCCAGAGCTTTCTCGTAGTCTGTCTCCCGCACGAACACCAGCGCCAGATTCGACCGTGCAGATTCAAGACCAGGATCGAGTTCGAGAGCTCGGTTCATGTAGGTCTTGACAGTAGGATAGTCCCCCACCAGATACAGCGAATAGCCAAGGTTGTTCCACAATATGGCCAGATCCGGTCGCAGCTTAAGGGCCTGGGTATAGTGCTCCCGGGCTCGGGTGAAGTCGCGCTCGAGATCGGCGGCGACGCCTAGACCGTTGTGGGCCTTCCAGTTGTCGCTGCTTATTTCAGCGAGCGGTTCAACGTACTTTCTGGCCTGCTCGATATCTCCTTTTGACGTGTAGTGCAACCCCAGCCTTTCCAGCGTCCCCACGTGAACGGGATCCAACTCCAAGGCATTGAGAAACGAATTAAATGCCTGATCTCGTTCGTCCGCTCGAATGGCCAACCTTGTCTGAGATTGTTCTGGAATCGCATCAATTCTCTGCAGCTGTCGACGAAATTGTTATGGCCGCGTGATACGCGCCTACGATATCCATACAATTACTCGAAGGGTGAACGGTTCTGGCGAGAGTCGGTGCGTGGCAAGAGGATCTCGATCTCTGGACTTGCTATGCTCATTGCTTGCCTACACCTCGAGGCGAGAACATGGCAGTTGGAGCGCATCT
>JAYGEV010000566.1:0-8007 GCA_046582225.1 Pseudomonadales bacterium | reverse complement strand
ATTAACCTGGGTGGACTGGTTCAATCATCGACGGCTACTGGAACCGATTGGTAACGTGCCACCTGCCGAGTTCGAAGCGGCGTACTATGAGCAACTGGAAGGGTCGGCCATGGCGGCCTGACTCAAACAAATGAGTCTCCGGAAATCCCGGCGCGGTTCAGTTACCCGCATTCATGCAGACAAGACACCAAGGCTATTGTCATACCGGAAGTTGCCTTCTACTATCCCGACCATCTACCCGCAGAACGACGAACCAATCATTGGAAGCAAAATGGATCTCAGGAAACTTAACGAATCAGAAATACAAAACAATCTGGAAGCCTTAAATTCGAACCTTGAGAATGTTTGGGTTCTTGAGAACGACAAACTTACTAAGACGTACAAGTTCAAGGATTTTGTTGAAGCTTTCGGATTTATGTCCAGCACGGCACTGTACGCTGAGGAAGTAAATCACCATCCGGAGTGGTTCAATGTGTACAGCACTGTAAAGGTTCAATTAGCCACTCATGACGTCTCCGGAATTTCAGACAAGGATTTTGACTTAGCAAGGAAGATGGAGGAATTAAGCATCAGCGTCTAACCAACGAGCAAACGCAGCCCGTTACCTCTCTTTTCCTGCTGTTCCTACGGTTGCGCGATCGCCCTGATTTCGATACGTGCCTCGACTTCGGCCAGGCCGCGTTTGTAAAGGAGGTGACTTGTGGCGATTACCGAACTTTCCGCGGTGACCTTCGCGGTCGCTGATATGGCGCGCGCGCTGGCGTTTTATCGCGCCGTCGGTTTCACGGTGAAATACGGTGACGAGACCAGTTCCTTCACGAGCCTGCTCGCCGGTGCGGGTTTTCTGAATCTGATCCACGTTCCCAACGCTGACGTTCGTTGGTGGGGTCGCGCCATATTCTACGTGGACGACGTAGATGCGCAGCACCAACTGGTCCTGGATGCCGGCATCACAGCGCTGTTTGCTCCGGAAGACGCGCGCTGGGGGGAACGCTACTTCCACATCAAGGACCCCGATGGCCACGAGATCAGCTTCGCAAAACCGCTCCGACGCGGGTGATCGCGCTAGTACGCCGATGGGCATAAACTTCAATTGGCTATCCACTCGGCCTCGTATGACGCAGGAACGTCGCTGGAGGTATCTATGAAGAAGCTGCAGATGTTCTCTTTGGACAATGTCGATCATCTGGTTCAGCCGGATGAGGCGGAAGTGGTAACGATTGAATCGTCTGCGTTACTCATTTTCACCGACTTCGATAAAACCCAACCGCTGATGATCGATGCGCATACCAAAGCCGCGGAGGCAGAGCACGAAATGCGTAAGGCCCACGTGAAGCTGAAGTTTGTGGTCGATGATTCGCTCGAGATGATTGGTGTGGTGAGTTATCACGACCTATCTTCGGAGGCAGTGATAAAAATCGTGGCGAGCGGTGTGAGTCGGGACGAGTTAATGGTAACCGACCTGATGCGACATCGGACGAGCCTTCGCTCGATCGACATCACCGATCTGCAAGGCGCCAGCGTTGGCGATGTGATACACACCTTGCAAGAGAACGGCGAACAGCACTGCCTGGTAATCGACCATAAAAGCCACCACATTCGTGGGATGATCTCCGCCAGCGACATTGCGCGCCGGTTACACCTCCCTGTGATCATCGAACAAACCCCGACGTTCGCCAGCATCTTCGGGAGTCTGCATTCCTGAGTCGACCCCTAACGGCCACCTACGTACCGACCCTGGCCACCAGACATGTCGTCTACAAACAGCTCTTACGATCTGGCGATCAACCCGCGCAACAGCCGTGGTGACCGCGCAAAACCTATCGCAGCAGCCACCCGCAGTGCTGATCCCAGTGGATAAGGCAATGTGTGGATGCCGCCGTGCACACGCACGGCGCCAGGGACCGGCAGCGTGGGATGCAACCAATCGTGTATTGCAAGTAAGCCGTTAAGACGGCGTGACTGGCGTGGCGCCAGTGTTTCTATCCCAAATGCGGCCGCCCCACCGAATGCGGCTGCGAATACCGGGCGCGAAAGGGAGCGTGTCCGGGTAATCGCAGCGGTGTTCGCAGATACCCGCAACGGGTTTGCATCGGCCAATCCCAGCCGGCCGTGCCGGGCCCAGCATTCCGCCATGATTGTCTTGCCCAGGTACTGCGCCGCCTGGTAGCTGGCACCCTGCATCGCGACCACGCTACGGTTTGCGGCGGCGTCACCTGCCACAACGCTGCCACCACCCCTGCCGAGTAACGCAAGGCGAGCGCACATCTTTTGCCAACCCGGCCGTGCGTCGAATCGCGCACGCATCGTTGCCAGATCCTGTGGCGACAGTGCCGTCGGCGTGGTGGGCGAAACAAGCATGGTAACGCTGGCCACAAGTTCCGGCGCAAGCGCATTTACCAGCGCGTTCATGATCGCCGTCAGGCGCAGCTCTCGCGCCTGCCCGGGCGCGTATGCGTAGAGCCCAAGATCCAGCGGGTTGCCGTCCGCGAAAGCGTTGAGCGTAGCGAACACCTCCCGGGGCCTGGCGAGAAGATCTACGTTACCGGCCGGCCAGTACAAGCGGCCGGCCATCCCTGGCAGTTCCCTCCAGCTGCGCGGCGGAGGCTCGGTATCGAGCCACAAAACATCCGCACCAGCCTCCAGCCAGAATCGGGTGGGTGCCATTTCCGCGCCGCCACCGAGCACCGCAATCTTGCGGCCCGCAAGATGCAGGGTGCCAGCATCAAGAACCTCTTCGCTGACCCATGCAAGCGCGTCGCCCGCTTCCGGGGTCATCACACCCCGGTCAACCAGCAACGCACCGAACTCGGCCAGGCGCGTTGCGTCCCAGCGTTCCCCTCGGTACACGAGGCTGGGCTGCCAGCCCGCTTTGCCGTCGAATACGTGCATCTCAAGCGGTAGCGGCGCGGCGGGCTCTTCCAGGGCCTCGTGCAGTAATCGCTGGCGCGAGTCATCGTCCCACAAGATGTACTGCTGCAGCCCAGTCATGAGATGGCGGGCAATCTCGTAGCGCTCCTGACCGGCTAACCTTGCCGCTTCAAACCGAGGCAATACGTCTGCGTAAACGCTCCGGAAAGCCTCCAGGGTCGCCGGCAATCCGGCTGCACCCAGCGTATTGGGGAATGCGGCCGTGGCATCAGCAAGCAACGCATGCAGCACGTCCAGCGCGCTGTGATGCTCTGCCAGCAGCACGCTGCCGCCGGAATCAGGATTGGCCATACACAGGTCCCAGGCGATCAGTGAGAGCCCACCCTAACCCGACGCTTCGAGTTCCTCCGCCGCTCGCAGGACAAGAAATTCGTCGGCCAGGAGAGGCATCGGCATGGCCAGTATGTAGACCACTTTATCTTTAACGACACCTTCGGCGTGGAGTGCGCGAGCAGGAACGATGATCTTGTCTCCCTGAATAACCGAGGTCCGCTTGTCGGTTTCAGCATCCAGGAAGTCAGTTTCACCTTCCATTATGTAAGCGTGAATATCTTCGGAATGCCAATGTACTTCCACTCCATCGGAAGGCCCGGACACAAATGTTGTAGGCCAGGTATCGTTCTTTCGAATGTCTTCGAGCACTTCATCCTTTGACTGGAAAAAACCCTTGTGGAATTGCAGCGCCATCACTCACCCCCAACCCTGATAGTGAACAGACACCCTAGACCCGTTCCAGCGTTCAGTCGAGGCCCGTCGCAACGTCCGCGGATGAACACCGAAATGCAGCTGGTCAAGACCGCATATCGCCCTACACCACGCCGTCTGCGGCAAGCTGGTCGATCTCTGCTTGTGAATAACCAAGCTCGCCTAACACCTCCCGGCTGTGCTCGCCGAGTTCTGGCGCGCGGGTGAGCGGCTTGCGGGGCAGCCCTTCCTGGTTGAGGGGATGATCAATCACCTGGGGCATCCCCATATCCTCAGGCGCGTCCATTACCATGTTATTCGCCACAAGCTGCTCGTCCCCAACCAGGGAAGTCACGGTTGTCGCCAGCAGCACGGGCACGTCCATATCGCGATACGCTTTAAGCCACTCGTCCCCGGATCGGGTGCGGATGCGCTCGCCGAGCATCTCAACGATCAGCGCTCCGTTTGCGCCACGAGCCCCCGGGGTGGCAAACCGCTCGTCAATGAGAATCTCGGTCAGCCCCGCAACGGCGAACATCAGATCGAGGTGTTCGGACGTGCGCACCATGGAAAATACCAGCCAGCGACCGTCCGAGGTTTCGTATGGCACGTGGATATACGCCCGGGCGCGGCGCTGCGAATATTCGCCAAGATCCGCGCCCGCGAAGGCCGCCTGGGCGAGACAGGATGCGGACCACAAGCCGTTGGCCAACAGCGAGGTATGCACGTGACTGCCCTTGCCGGTTTGCTCGCGGCGCAGCAGACCCGTGACAATGTTGGCGTACATCGCCACCCCCGTGGGGTGATCGCCCATGCCGGGGAGTGAGGCTGACGGCCTCGCGTCCAGGTGGCGCACCGCGTCCATGAGACCGGAGCGCGCCCAGTAGCCCACCAGGTCGAAGCCTTCATCATCGCGCTCTGGACCTTCTTCGCCATAGGCTGTGAGCGATGCGTAAATCATGCGTTCGTTGAGCGGGGCGAGATCCTCGTAGCTGAGGCCAAGTTCGCGCCGCATGGACAGCGGATGGTTGGTCACATAAACGTCACACTCTGCAATCATTCGGTGCAGGATCCCCTGCCCCTGCTCAGTCTTGAGATTCAGCGATAGCGAGCGCTTGTTACGTGCGTCCAGGTGCCAGGTGTAGTTGGCATCGGTATTGGGTAGCGCCACCATGGCGGCAAAATGCCGGTAGGCGTCTCCCGACTCGGGCATCTCAACCTTGATAACGTCCGCACCGTAGTCGGCCAGCATGGTGGCGGCTACCGGAGCTGCGATCCAGGTACCCACGTCGAGGACTTTCAGCCCTCCGAAAAGATAGCCCTCAGACACCGTCGCGCAAACCGCTACAAGGCCATGAACGGCAACTCGATACCCAGAAGCGACTTGCCGATGGGCTCATAGAGCGCCGTACCGATCGTGAAGTGGCCGGCTACCGCACGCACGTCGCGCAGGTAACGCTCCAGCGGACAGTCCATGCGATTGGCCGTGGTATTCGTCAACCGCACCGCAAGGTCCACTGCATCAATCGCCGCCTGGCCACCATAAGTGCAAGCCAGCCGCAACGGGGCGATCTGCTCGATGGTTGGTACCTCTCCGGCCTGCACCGTTTCCCAGACAACCTCTATGGTTTCCCGCACATAGGCACGCGCCGAGCCTAGAACCGCTTCGGCTTTGGCGAGTTCAATGTGGGTGCTGGCCAACTCGCTGATCGGCGTTGGCGTGCCGAAGGCCTTTTTGGTCCTGGCGATTTCCAGAACACCATCGAGTGCGGCGCGTGCTACCCCAAATGCAACCGCCACCTTGTTATATCCAATCTTCGCGGCCATGGGAAAGCTGAAGATCGGGCTTGTATGCCACGAAGGCATACCCAACATTGAGCCGGCGCGCTCGTCGGACACAAACACGTCCTTGCCCAGCAAGTCGTGGCTACCCGACCCGCGCATGCCTGCCACATCCCAGGTGTCGAGAATTTCAACGTCCGTGGTCGGCATGAGGAACATGCGAATCATGGGCATGGTCTCGGTCATCATCATGGGTTTGCCGTCCTCCATGACTATGGTCGTGCCGAAGAACCAGTGACACTGATGGCAGCCGCTCACGAACCCCCACTGGCCGTTGACCTTCCAGCCGCCATCAACCTTCTCGGCCGTGCCCGGTGGTCCCGCAGCGCCGCAAACGACAATTCGGGGATGAGGGCTACCTGCAAAGATCTCCTCTGCCTGGGGTTGCAGCATGGAGCCGGCGGCCAGCCCATTGGTTTCCGAGCCGATCATGAAGTTCCAGCCGGTGGAGCCGTCGGCGTAGGAGATCGCCTCGATGGTTTCGACCGTGGTCCAGGGGTCCGTCTCCTCGCCACCGAATTCCCTGGGCAGGCACATGCGGAACAGGCCACTGTCGTGCACGGCTTCTACTACCACATCAGACAAGCGTCGGTTCTGCTGTGCGGCGTCTGCGTGCTCGCGAATGAGTGGCAGGAGCGCGCGCGCCCTCTCCTGTGGGGTGCCCTCGGCTTGCGTCACCGTAGCCGTGGCTTTTGCTTCCGCCATGTTGATGCTCCTAGCTCTGGCCGTCCACCCACTTGCCGTAAAGCGCGTGAAAGTGGCGTATCTTGGTTTCGTTGTAGTCCGCAAGGCGTATGCACTCGCGCGCCGACGCCTTCATGCCATCGTAGACGAAGGCCATGTTGCGTACGTCCTGATTGAACACACCCGCGAGGCTGCCGAGCTCGGGCGCTTCGGTCCAATCTTCGTCGGGCCCCAGCCAATGGATCTCGGAGACCGGCGCGTAGTTGCCATCGTCCGGAATGGGCGACAGATACATGCACTCCATGATGCACTCTTCATGGTTGTCGCCGTTGGGCCGGAATCGGTAATTGATGCGGTTGAACGAACCCCACGGGTGGAAGTTGGGAAACAGCGTGAGGTAGATGGCGGCGGTGAGCTCGATGTCTGGGATGTCGTCCGCCACCGACGGGATGACCTCGCGCAGCACCTGGCGCTGCATCTCGCTCATCATCGCCCGCCCGGAAGCATTCTCACCGAGTCGCTCGACCGCGGACTGGGGATCCGCCTGATCCGTCTCCACACCCGCCACACCAGCGTCGGGCAGCTGCACCCCGGCCACCACGATGCACATGTGCGGGTTGGCGTCGATGGTGTCCCCGTCCAGCCACTTGGCGAGCCGATCGAACCTGCCGCTCTTTCCGTCTTGAGTGGTGACCTGCACCACGCCGTCGCCCGTGGATTCGTAGACGGTGCCCGTGAGCGGGTGACGCACCCGCACCACGCCCGCTTCCTGCTCGGGCGGTGCGCCCCAATCCGGAATACCGGCGCCATCCAGCGCGCCGCACAAAATGGCGCGCGAGTAGTTGCCGAACACGTCGTATTTGGTATCGCCGTCGTGGGCGCCGTGTGCCAGCGCCTGGGGATGGGTCATGAACACATGGTAGGACTCCATGAACGCCTCCTGCACCACCTTCCAGTTCGCGCGGATCAGCTTGGCCACGTGGGCCGACTTGTAACGACGCTCATATGGGAAAACTTCGAACTGCGTGGACAAGTCCCCGACGTAATCTTCCAGGGGCTCGCAGTCCGGGTCGGGGTTGATGAACAAGTAGCGGCCCCAGCGGCCAATCTTCACCTCGGGCAAGCGCTCCGCTTCGCGATCGAGATCGGGGTAGTCGTAGGCACAGGGCACCTGCTTCAACTCGCCGTCGAGCTCCCAGCACCAGCCGTGGAATGCGCATCGGATTTCATCCAATCCCTTGGCGCGCGACTCGCGCAGCTTGCGCCCGCGATGCAGGCACGCGTTGTAGTAGGCTTTGTACTCATCCTCGCCGACCCGCACCACGAGATAGGATTTATCCACGATGTCATAGGGCACAACGTCGCCCACGTTGGGAAAGTCGTCCTCGTGCGCGGCCATCTGCCACACCCGTGACCACAAGTGTTTTTTCTCCAGCTCGTGATATTCCCGCGAGATATATCGCGCGGTGGGTACCAGGGTCGGCCCCGGATGGATGGGGACGTCGCGCCGCATGGCGGCGGTGACGTGCCTGGTATTGGTGTCTGAGTCGAGCAGCCCTGCAAACGACTCGTCCATGGTGCGCACAACTGATTTCACGACCGTGGCCATGATTTCTCCCTTTTTCGCTTTCCTGTCTTGCTCCCGCCCCAATTGCGCGCACAGGCGCAATTGGCCTCGCGCTCAATGGTACTCTGATTATGAAACCAAATTCTAAGACGCTGGATGAGGCGGTCGAGAATAAACCGCGTCGTAGATCGGCCGTTTCTGTTCCTCTGGATAATGGCTAAGTACACGCTGACACGCTTGTTTGAGGCCCGGATAGTTCAGCATGTACCGCTTTGTGTCATCAAGTATTGTCTCGTATA
>JAYGEV010000509.1:0-6214 GCA_046582225.1 Pseudomonadales bacterium | reverse complement strand
CGTCAGCGCCTATGGGACAGATATAGTTCTGGTTTAAGAGAGTGTTTTTGTTGATTCTAAACTGAGGAGTTGAGATGAAACAGATCTTCGAACGCTTTTATACAACCACCCAAACGGGCCAGGGTGCCGGCATTGGGCTCAGTTTCTGCAATATGGTGATGGAGTCTATCGGCGGCAGCATCAGCTGCGAGTCGGTGCAAGGCGAATACACCCGGTTTACGCTCAACTTCCCCACTCCAAGGTAGCAGGCAATCTTGATCGCCCGATCGACTGATGCGCTGCATTCTGTCGATGTGTAGACTCGTCACTACCTAAGCCGTGGTGGAAACGGGAGTTGATGCATCGAGTTCACATCGTTGGCTGTCGCCGCAGCGGGACGACGTTGATGATGGAACTGATGTGGCAATCCTACGCGTTCAGCGGTCGGCACGAGCACGAGATCTCAGTGTTTGAGCCGACACCTCCCGGCGAAACGTTATATCTGACCAAAAAACCATCGGATACGCTGCGAATCCACCGAGTTTTTCGAGCAGATCCAAATCTGTATCTAATCGCGATGCTGAGGGACCCGCGGGCTGTTGTCACCAGCCGGCACGAAAACAAGCCGGACGCCTACTTTGCGGGCTATCTGCGCTGGCGGGAATACATCGATGCCATCGAACGTTTGGTCGATCACCCGCGCTTCATTCTGATTCGCTACGAGGATCTGCTCAATAATCCCGACGCCGCTCAGGCACGCATCAGCGAGCAGTTTTCGTTTCTCTCAGAACTACGCAAGTTCTCAATGTATCCAGAAGGCGCGGAGGTACCCGATGTAGCCGCGCAATCGCTCAATGGCGTTCGACCGTTCGACACGTCTCGAATTGACGCGTGGCGTGCACACTTACCTCGGGTCAACGGCCAGTTGCGCGATCACCCCAACATGCCGTTGGATTTAATCGCTTCCGGCTACGAAGAAAACGACGAGTGGATCAAGGTTCTGGAGGGCGTGGACTACTACTCGCAGAAGTACAAGGACAAGGGCCCGGGCCTGGCTCGACGCATGGAATCTAACTTCCGCTTCTGGCTGAAAACCCAACGCTACCTGCGAGCGCTCGAACCCTAGTTCAGTCACCGCCCGTCGGCGTGCCTGTGGGTACACTTCATTGCAACCGCGGCACCAACGCCACAATGGGAATCGTTGCCTATCTATGGCTCAGGAACACCTTCGTTCAAAACCAAGAACGCGACACTGCACGAATCGCGCATTGATAGTTCGCGAACTGAGAGCTTGTAGTCCCGGTGTAAGGCGCTAAAGTTTTAGCACCCAGATTTGCGGAGCCCATCGTGCGACTGATCTCGATCCTCATGGCGATATGGCCGTTTACTGCGGCAATGGCTGCAGAGATTGTGTACGTCACTGACGAGCTACGCCTCGGACTCTACGCCGACGAACAGACGACCGGACGGCCGTTCCAAACGCTGTTGAGTGGAGCCCAGCTGGACGTGCTCGAGCGGGCGCTGACGTCCGTGCGCGTACAAACCGAGGATGGCGTGGAGGGATGGGTTAAAACCGCCTACCTGGTCGCCGCTAAACCGGCTCGTCTCCGGGTGGCGGAGTTGGAACGTGAAAACGAGACAATAAGCAGTCAGCTCGATTCGATCCGTAGCATCGAAGCAGCAAACCTCGCGCGCGTGGGTGTCCTGGAGGCGGATCTTGCCGAAGCTCAACAAAACATCGCACGGCTGCCAGAACTGGAAAGTCAGAACGTAGCGTTGCTTTCCGCCCTCGACACCGTTGGCACGAGCGTCGCTATGCGCTGGCTGATCCTGGCAGCAATCGTCGCGTTTGCTGTGGGATGTCTGGCGGGATATAAGTGGCTGGACCGCCGCGTTCGGCGCCAGTTCGGCGGCCTGAAGGTGTACTAACGGCGCCGTTGCACAGCCTAACTCCCCCGAAACTCCGGTTCGCGTTTTTCCTGGAACGCGCTGGCAGCCTCCTTCGCATCCGCACTTCGAAACGTTTGAATCTCCATCGCAAACGAATAAGGCAATACGAGATTCGAAACCATCTTGATGTACTGATTGATAGCAACCTTCGAAGCTGAAATGGCCAACGATGGGCCTGCCGCCAGGCGATCGGCCACCTCGAGAGCTTTGTCGAGCACGCTCTCGTCGTCTACCAGAAAATTGACCAGGCCTGCACGCTCCGCATCTTCGCCGGTTATTCCGTCGCCCGTCATCAGGTGGTATTTCGCCCGATTGACCCCCATCAGAAGTGGCCAGATCACCTGCCCACCATCACCGGCGCCGACACCCATCTTCACATGCGTATCGGCAAATGTGGCGCTGCGACCGGCCACCACGATATCAGCCAGAAGCGCGACGGTTGCACCAAGCCCCATCGCATAGCCTTTAACGGCAGATATCACCGGAATGCTGCAGTCGAGCAGGTGATCCACAATTTCCTTGGTTTCCTTTAACCCCTGTCGACCTCCGCCAAGCACATCGTTGTCGCTACTGAAGTCGCCACCGGCGCAAAATGCCCGGCCGGCGCCGGTGAGCACCAGCACCTTTACCTCATCATCGTTGTCAGCCGCCCGGAAAATATTCGCCAACTCGGTGTGCATACGCCCATTGACCGCGTTCAATCGCTCGGGCCGGTTTAGTGTAGCCAGCGCGACACCATTGGCACGTTTGTCAATCAAGATAGTTTCGAAGTTCTCAGCGTCGAGCACGATTCACCTCCCGGTTTCCCCGCCAACAAAGTATACCTCTGCAGGATTGTTAAGCGCCCGAAAGGAAAAGGTAGGCGGCCACGCAAGATCCAAGAACGGCGAAGACAAGTATCATTCTTCCTACGCCGGTATCGTTTTTCGCTGCGGCTCGATGTGGCCGCGCCGCCTGAGAACGTAGCGGCGGTACCGATTCAACAGCATCCTTAGCTTCCATAAGCCCCATGCCTGTGGCTTTGCGCAGGAGCTTTATGGCCTCTATCTTACGCCCCGCTTTCAGCGCGCTTTGAACCTGTAGCGGCAGATCATCAGCTCGACTCACGGCGTTCTCCTGATTTCAGGACTCCGGCAGTGGATGGTAGTAATCATTGCCAGCTTCGGCCCACTCCTGGGCCATCTTGAAAAACTCTGGGCCCATCGGGTCGATGTCGCGCATGGGCATCGATCCGCGGCGGATCGTGAAGTCATCCGGCGCGAGTTCTCCGGCGCGAACGAAGTGGCTTTCGGCAGCAGCACCTCGACCCTGGTCCCACAGCCATTGGCCCAGCGCAAATTCTGCCCTGGCTTCCTGACGCTCAACGCCCGGCAGGCTTTGCAACGCTCGCGCCCGATCCGGTTGGAAAGGCGCTGCTCCGCCCCTCACCCAGGCACGCAACGCCGCCTTGTGGACGTCGGCATCAAAGCCATGCACTTCTTTCCATTGGTTATTGCCGTATGCCACGTCGTTGGGCCGAACGATTTGACCCGCTTCATCAATCCAAAGAATGGTCGGTACGTTCACCATGTTGTAGAGATCCGCCACAACGTGTTTGGTGTCGATCAGGCTTGGATGCGCGGGCGACGCCACTTCGATCCAGGGACGTGCGTCTTCGAAGTTTTTGTCCAGCGCCACGGTGATTACGGTAAAACCGTCGTCTTTCAGTTCTTCGTAAATCTCCTGCCACCCGGGCAGGTCATCCCGGCATCCTCACCAGGACGCGTACGCCGCAAGTAGAACCTTTTTGCCTCGATAATCCGAAAGCCGGTGAGTTTTTCCATCGAGGTCTGGTAACGAGAAGTCCGGCGCTTCGAGGGACTCCAGATTCTGTGAACGGTCTGCCGCCGATTCACCAAGGCTCAACGCCTGTTGCGCTTCATCAAGCACCAACGGTCGGTTGCTGAGCGCGGCATACACGGCAAGGTCGACAGAGCCATCGTCTGCAAGGGCCTCGCCGGCTGGAATACAGACATCGTCACGACAGAATCCTTCGGGCTTCAGGCTCCAACCGGTAACCTCTTCAAACGTCTTCGCACTCACCCGCGCGGCTCCGGCTGCGACCGCGGCATCAATTTCTGTCGCCGAGGTGGCATCAACAAACGTGTATCGCTGAAATTCCATGGTGCGCGTCCCCGTCCGGTGTTGGACCGTGCAGAATAACGTAGGTCATGCCACGGATGAAGGCGGCCAGGCCGCTCAACTCAATCCGAAATTCTTCGGCGACGGCGACGTTCGTCTTCCGGAGGCGAGTCGGGAAGGCCTACATCGGAGTCGCGACGCGGTCCACCTCGCCGATCGTCGTAGTGTTCATACGCGCAACCGCAATCAGGATTCGTGCAGTCCGGAATTGGCAGATGCGGGGCATCGTTCGAGAGGAATCGAACGCCCTGGATCGCGTTCACCGCAACGCATGGGTTCGGCTCGGGGTTGATCGTAACAGCGTGAAATTTTCCGGCCACAAGCCCTCCGGTTCGTCTGTATTGCGTGAGTGTAACCCGTTAGGACGTTATAGATTGTCCCGGTAATCCGCTTCAACCCGCTCGTCAATTTCCTGCGCCGCCTTCTCATCACCGCCTGTGCGCTTCGCCAACATTCGTCCAAACGAGATCTTCTGACGCTCTGGCCACGTTTCCGGCTGCCAGAGCCGAGATCTGATGAATGCCTTAGCACAGTGGAAGAAGCATTCCTCCACGTGAATGCGAATCGCAATCACCGCCGGTTTACCCCGCGCAGCCAATCGCTCGAGCAACTCCGGGTCGCTGGTAAGTTCCGCGGTTCCGTTCACCCGCAGCGTTTCCGCTGTGCCCGGTATCAGGAACAATACGCCGACCTTCGGGTTTTTCAGAATATTCAAATGGCCGTATGCCAGCTTGTTTCCCGGGCGATCGGGAATAACGAGTGTGTACTCGTCCTCAACGAGCACGAATCCCGGGTCATCACCCTTCGGAGATGCGTCGAGATGACCGTCAGAATCCGCAGTGGATAACACCAGAAAAGATGAGCGCTTCAGGAAATCGGTCGCGTATTCATCGAGTTGATTCTGGTTTTTCACACTGAGCCCAGGGATCTCGGCACCAATCACCTCTCGAAGCGCTTCAACGCTACGAACAATGTGTGAGTCTGGCTTGGGCATCGTTTGTTACTCCATCAAGAGTCGAGAAAAGGTAGCGCCAGCCGCGACCACCGAATCAGACCACCGGCGACATTGGCCACCTCTCCATAGCCCGACTTCATCAGGATCTCCGCCGCCATCGCCGAGCGCTTGCCTGACTGGCAGACTACTACGACCGGTTGCTGGTGTGGAACATCATGCAGTCGGCCGCGAAGCTGATCCAAGGGAATCAGGTGCGCGCCTTGGAGATGGCCCAGATCACCTTCGAACTCTCCGCTGCTTCGCACATCCAGAACAAAAAGGTCGTCGAGGTGCCGCGCCACCCAGTCAGGCCGAATCTCCGGGACCCCGGCGAACGTCACGGTGACCGGTCCCCAGGTGACCTCTTCAGGCGGTGCATCGTTGTCAGGCCGGCCGGATTTGAGGTTAGCGGGAACCGCAATATCGATCAGTTTAGGATGACCGAGGCCGAGATTCTCCATGTACCCGACAAAATCTTCCTCCAAGGCATCACCACCGATGCGGGGGTTAAAACGCTTTTCTTCAGCCACTGTGGATACTGTTCTGCCGAGGTAGTCGTGGCCCGGATAGACAAGGCATTGATCCGGCAACGCAAATATCTGGTCGCGGATACTACGCCACATATCGTGCACGTCACCCGCCTGAAAGTCAGTACGACCTGCGCCGCGGATCATTAGGCAATCACCGGTAAATGCCATATCCCGGTCGGCGGTCACGTAGGTTAGACAACCATTGGTATGCCCTGGCGTAGCTAGCACCGCAAGCGAACAGTTTCCAAAGCCCAGGACATCGCCATCATCCACGGCAACATCGACTTCTTCGATGCCATATCGCTTCGATAGCACAATGTCTGCGTTCATCAAGCTCCGCATCAGCCACGCGCCCGTGACATGATCAGCATGCACGTGGGTATCGAGCACGTATCGAACCTTGAAACCCAACTCGCGAATCAGTGCTGCGTCACGGGCGTGTTGCTCGAATACCGGATCGATGACGACCGCTTCACGGGAGTCGTCGCACCCAAGCAGATAGCTATAGGTGGATGAGACCGGGTCAAACAGCTGACGAAACATGGCGGCGGGCCGTTGATCAGTATCCGGAGTCTAGCGC